>JACZVE010000132.1 GCA_022572825.1 SAR324 cluster bacterium | reverse complement strand
CGACTGCGGGGCCTGCACTGTCATCATGAACGGCGATGTGGTGGATTCCTGCCTGGTGATGGCCGCGGAGGCCGAGGGCAAGCGGATCGAGACCGTGGAGGGCATGGCTCGCGGCCATGAGCTGCACCCGCTGCAAAAGCAGTTTCTCGAGCACGCCGCCCTGCAGTGCGGCATCTGCACGCCGGGCTTCCTGGTGGCCGCCAAGGCCCTGCTGGATCGCAACCCGGACCCCACCGAACATGAAATCCGTTACTGGCTGGCGGGCAATCTGTGCAGATGCACCGGATACCGTCAGATAATCGAGGCCGTGCAGAACGCCGCAGCGGATCTGCAAGCCGCTGCAGAATAGGAGGAACGATGGAAGCCTTTACCCACCCCAATCACGGCAAGTACAAGGTCATCGGCACGCGACCGGTGCGCCACGATGGCGAGGACAAGGTAACCGGCCGCGCCCAGTACGCGGCGGACGTGTACTTTCCCGACCTACTCTACGGACACGTGCTGCGCAGCCCTCACGCCCACGCGAAGATCCTCTCGGTCGATACCAGCAAGGCCGAAGCACTGCCCGGCGTGTTGGCGGTGACGACCAGCGCCGATCTGCCCCGGCTGGAGGATCGCCTCATCGAATCCGGCGAGGGCGTGGAGAACATGCGCTATATGACCGATCGCATCCTGGCCGCGGACAAGGCCCTGTTCAAGGGCCATCCCATCGCCGCGGTGGCCGCCACCGATCCCTGGCTGGCTGCGGAGGCGGTCGGGCTGATCGAGGTGCAGTACGAGGTGCTGCGGGCGGTCACCGACGTGGTGGAAGCCATGTCCGAGGGCGCGCCGCTGCTCTTCGACCAGATCACCACCACGATCATGGGCAAGAAGGAGCTCAAGGCGACCAACGTCTGCATGCACACCCGTCACCAGCAGGGCGATCCGGAAGCGGGGTTCAAGGAGGCGGACGTCATCATCGAGCGCGAATTCAAGACCAAAACCGTTCACCAGGGTTACATCGAGCTGCACAGTGCCACCGCCCTGGCGCGCGCGGACGGGCAGATCACCGTTTGGATCAGCAGCCAGGGGCCCTTCTGGGCGCGGGATGCGATCGCCATGTTGCTCAAGAAAGACCTCTCCAAGATACGGGTCATTCCCATGGAGATCGGCGGGGGATTCGGGGGCAAGATTCCCGTCTATCTCGAGCCGTTGGCCGTGCTGCTCTCCGAAAAGACGGGCAGGCCGGTCAAGCTGGGCATGTCCCGCGCGGACGTGTTCCAGACCACCGGGCCCGCCTCCAGCACCGCTTCGAAGATCAAGCTGGGCTTCAAGAAAGATGGCACGCTGGTCGCCGCTCAGGTCTGGATGGCTTACGAGGCCGGCGCATATCCCGGCACCTGGGGCGCCATGGGTGCCATGTGCGTGCTGGCGCCCTACCGCATTCCCCATTCGCTGATCGACGTCTACGACGTGCTGACCAACACGCCCAAGGTGGCTGCCTACCGGGCGCCCTCCTCGCCCCAGGCACTGTGGGGCGTGGAGTCCATCATGGACGAGGCGGCCCAAAAGCTGGGCATCGATCCCATCGATCTGCGCCTGAAGAACGCCGGCAAGGAGGGAGACACGCGCGCGGACGGTGTCGTGTGGCCGCGCATCGGGCTGATCGAAACGCTGGAGGCCGCCAAGAACAGCGAGCATTACAAGTCGCCGCCGCCCAGCGCACCCAACCAGGCCCGCGGTGTGGCGTTGGGGTACTGGCACAACGCCGGGTTGCAGTCCAGCGCGGTCGTCGGCATCAACCTGGACGGCACGGCCAACGTGATCACGGGGTCGGTCGATATCGGCGGCACGCGCGCCTCCATGGCGATCATCGCCGCGGAGACCCTGGGCCTGAAAGCTGAGGAGGTGCGTCCCTCGGTGGCGGACACCGATTCCATCGGGCACACGGACGTCACCGGCGGGAGCCGGGTCACCCATACTACCGGCTACGCGGTCTACCTGGCCGCCATGGACGCTATCGAGCAGATGAAGGCACGGGTGGCGAAGCTGTGGGACTGCAAGCAGGGCGAGGTCGTCTTCGATGAAGGCGCGTTCCGCAACGTCAACAACAGCCACGAACCGATCACGGTCAGGCAGCTTGCCCCGCAGCTTCCCAGGACAGGCGGCCCGGTGCAGGGCCAGGGCACGATTTCGCCCAAGACGGTGGGGGCCGCCTTCGGCTGCCACGTCGCGGATATCGAGGTGGATACGGACACGGGCAAGGTGACCATCCTTCGCTACACCGCCGTGCAGGACGTGGGCACGGCCATCCACCCCTCCTACGTGGAAGGGCAGATGATCGGCGGCGCCGTGCAGGGGATCGGCTGGGCGCTGAATGAGGAGTATATCCACGACGATCAGGGGCGCATGATGAATCCGGGCTTTCTGGATTACCGGGTGCCTACCAGCCTCGACGTGCCGAACATCGACACGATCATCGTGGAGGTGCCGAGCCCCGGCCATCCGTACGGGGTGCGCGGCGTGGGCGAAACACCGATCGTTCCTCCGATGGGCGCCCTTCACAATGCCATGGCGCGGGCCCTCGAGGTTCGCATCCGCGAGCTGCCCATGTCTCCGCCCAAGGTGGTGGCCGCCTTGAAGGACAAGCACGCAAAGGCTGGGCAAATCGCCCAAGCCATCCCGGCGCAAAGCTGACCGCGGCAATGCGATGGCCACCGTGCACATTCCCGCCCTGCTCCGCGACCTGACCGGAGGTGCGGAGCAGGTGAGCGTGGAGATTCCCCCCGGGGAAAAGATCACTGTCCGGCAGCTATTGGAGCGGCTCAGTGACGACCACGAGGGCCTCCTGGATGCCTTGCTTTACGACGATGACCTGATGCCCGGCATCGCAGTGCTGATCGACAGCGACCATGCCTTGATGGGCCTGCAGGCAAAGGTGGAAGCCGGCAGCGAGGTGCACTTTCTGCCCGCGGTGGTGGGGGGGTGATGCCTAAGCGGGAGTAGGATTCTGTTGCCAGAGGGCCGCGGGCGCTGACCCGCGCGCTTACTTCATCAACACCGGATCCGGGAAGGTGGCGTCGGCGCCCGTATAGGCCTCGGCCATGCGAACCAATCGGCGCATGGCCTCTTCGACCCGCTGCCGGTCCGCTTCCTCGTCGGCATCCGGGTCGTTCAGCCAGATCGGATTGCCGACCAGTACCGTTACCTTCGAGAAGGGCTTGGGGAGCTTGGCGCGGTCCCAGCTTCGCGTCTCCCACCGCCGCGGGGCCGAGTAACAAATCGGCACGATGGGCACCCGGCGCTTGCGCGCCAGTCCGGCGATGCCGGGCTTGACCTCGTAACGCGGACCGCGGGGACCGTCCGGGGTGACGATGACGGGGCGGCCCTGGGACAGCAGGCGCAGGGCATGGCGCAGCGCGCCGGAAGCCCCCGCCGAGGGCGATCCGCGCACACCCAGGAATCCGAAGCGCTCGGCGACCCAGTTGATGTCGTCCCCGTCGCGGCTGCGGCTGATCATCACCGGATAGCGATACGGGCCGAGGAAGTAGATGAAGAACAGGATGTTATTGTGCCAGAGCCCGAGCAAGTAGGGCTGGCCGTCGCGCTCCAGTGCCTCGATGATGTTCCAGTTGATGCGCACGATTCGTACCGTCAGGCCGATCAACCAGATGATGGCGGCAATCGACACTCGCTTCAGATAAATTCTGGCTAGCTCGCCCATCGCTCAGTCGCTCTGAATTCGCCCCGGACACCGCTAAAATCGCCCAGGGTAGCGGCCCCACCTCCCGCGGTGCACGAAGGCAGGCCGACTGTAGGCTTTTGCGCGCGAGGCCCTTTTTCGTTACAAGGTGGGGTGACGCCCCGCCTGGCGGAACAGCGCCCGGGATTATTGTACGCGCAGGCGATCGTCGCGCAAGGGATATGGGTATGAAGGTGCTGGACGAACTGTTCGGATTGCGCGCCAAGCGGGCTCTGGTGACCGGCGCCTCCAGCGGATTGGGGGTGACCTTCGCCCGCGCACTGGCCAGCGCCGGGGCCGATGTCGTGCTGGTGGCACGCCGCAAGGAGCGGCTGGAATCCCTGGCGCGGGAAATCGAGGCGCTGGGCGTACGCAGTCTTCCGCTCGCCGCCGATATCACCGACGATGCGCAACGCGACTCGGCATTGGCGGAATCCTTCCGGGCCTTTGGCGGGGTGGACATTCTCGTCAACAACGCGGGCATCGCGGACCTGGGTCAGCCGGAAAACCTGACTGCGCGCCAATGGGAGCAGGTTGTAGCGATCAACCTGACTGCCGTGTTCAAGATGTCTCAGGCCGTGGGGCGCGACATGATCGAGCGCGGCCAGGGCGGGCGCATCATCAACATCTCCTCGGTGGTGGGGCAGGTCGCCAACTCGATCTTTTCCACGCCTGCCTATGCCGCGACCAAAGGCGGCGTGGAGGCCCTCACCCGCCAGTTGGCAATCGAATGGGCAAAACACGGAATCACCGTCAACGCCATCGCGCCGGGCTGGATTCCCACCGAGATGAATATCGATCCCCGCCACGGCGACGTGCACCCCAAGTACAAGCAACGGATGATCGAGCGCACGCCCATGGGCCGGCTGGGCGAACCGCGCGACCTGATCGGCGCCCTGATCTATCTGGCCTCCCCGGCGGCGGGCTACGTGACCGGCACCACGCTCGCGGTGGATGGGGGCTGGCTGGCCTGGTAGCCCCGCCCCTCCTCCAAAGGCGCTGCCGCCGCGCGCCGTGCGATCGTCGGCGCAGCGACCGCGCGGTATGGATGTTCCTCCCCTGCGCAATCTGCACGCCTCGGCGGCGACCCCGATGCCTCACGCTTCCTGCCGCGGCGGCGACCCCGATGCCTCACGCTTCCTGCCGCGGCGCTCCCGATTCGCGGATGAGGCCGAACAGGGCTGCCGCGGCGCCCCCCAGCACACAGGCACGCGCCAGGCCGAGCAGCGTGCGGGTCAACAGCCAGTTGAGGGAGGCGTAGGGTTGATCCACCATGATCGGGGCAAACTCGCCCAGCACGAACAACAGCACCGCGAACACCAGCGTGAGCTGGCCCCACGAGCCCCGGATGGCAAGCGCAACAGGAATCAGCGGCGCGATCGCCAATGCGGCACGCAACCACAGGATTGCCAGGAACAGCGTGGCTCCCACCCAGCGGGAGTGCGCGCCACCGGGCAGCCACAGCCCGCCCAGGCGCTGCCACGGATTGGGTTCGACCAGCAGCACGTAAAGCGTGGTGGCCGACTCCTCCAGGTAGGCATCCGCCCATGCGATCCCCAGCCACAGCACGACCGTCGCGGCGGCGAGCAGTACCAGCCGAACCAGCACCGTCCGCCACGAGCGGTAACGAAGGCGCGCCCAGAGATCGCGGGCGTCAATGGCACCGCCGGGCGGCCGGAACAGCAGCGCCATCAGCGTGCCGGCCACCCCTGCCGCCAGGAACAAAGACAATCCGGATTCGGGCAGATTGATCGGGAATGAGCCCAACCCGGCAGCGACGGTCAGGCTCGCGGCCAACCAGTCACCCATCTGCCCTGCTCCCAGCAGCAGGCCGACCGCGACGGACGCCGCGGCGCCACGGCTCCACGCAATGCGCGCCAATACGGGGCGGCAGGCAAACGCGATCGCGACGCCGGACAGGACGGTAAACACGAACGGGCTTTGCCAGTACAGGAATTCCCAGTTCCCTTCGCGTACCAGGTGTTGCGCGAGCCCATAGGCCAGGCCGACCAGCAGAGGGCCGAACAATACCCCCTTTGAACCGGCGCCCAGGTGGAATCGAGGGGTCATTATGCCGCGTGTGATGGGTTGGCGGGATGGGGCGGTATTCCTTATACTTACCATACCATGGCAACGGAACTGGAAGCGGTCTCAAATTTACCCTCGCGCCGCGCCCTTCCCTTCGGCTCCGCTCAGGACAGGCGAGATGCTCGCTGCGCTCGCTCCTCAGGAACGCGGCCCTTCGACTGCGCCCAGGAAAGGCTATTAAAGCCCGTTGCCCTGAGGAAGGCTCCGAAGGTGGCTGTCTCGAGGGGTCGGGCTTGCGCGACTTTTGCTATTTTTGAGGCCGCTTCCAGCCCGATCCGCCAATGGTCGGCCGACCGCCGGGTGTTTCCGAGAGAGGCCATGGCCCAGGTGGAGCCGGGCGACGTCGCAAGCGGCCGTCATTCGCGGTAATTCGGCGCCGGGCCCTTGCCGCACTCAATCCATCGCAGACGCGCCTTGCAACCACACGATCCTGGCCATCGCCACGAGAATCCCGCCGCCGCACGCAACGTCGGCGAGCAGCAGCGGCGGCTGGGGCTGATTTTGCTGCTGACGCTGACCTTCATGGTGGTCGAGGCCGCGGGCGGCGTCATCAGCGGCAGCCTGGCCTTGCTGGCGGACGCCGGCCACATGCTGTCCGATGCGTCCGCGATCCTTCTTGCGCTGGGCGCGGTCTGGCTGTCCCGGCAGGAAACCACGTTGCGCCGCACGTTCGGATTTCGGCGCGCCGAGTTTCTTGCGGCGTTCGTCAACGCCATCGCGCTGGTGGCGTTGGCCGTGTGGATTGTGTTCGAGGCGGTGGAGCGTATGGCCGCCCCGCGGCCGGTGTTGGGAGGGCTCATGCTCGCAGTGGCGACGGCCGGGTTGGTGGTGAATCTGGTCGGCATCCTGCTGCTGCGCCGGCACGCGGCCTCGAGCCTGAGCATCAAGTCCGCCCTGTGGCACCTCAGCGGCGATCTGCTGGGTTCGATCGGCGCGGTATCCGCGGCGGTGGTCATTCAGCTCACCGGCTGGACCCGGATCGACCCCCTGCT
The DNA here is from genome assembly GCA_022572825.1 of SAR324 cluster bacterium. Taxonomy (GTDB): domain Bacteria; phylum SAR324; class SAR324; order SAR324; family JACQKK01; genus JACZVE01. The sequence goes on along the minus strand of JACZVE010000132.1, from coordinate 1,055 downwards.
CAGCCTCGCCATCGCGGCGCTGATCGGGGCCGCCGGCGGGCGCATTCTGTACGATTCCGCCAATCTGCTGATGGACCGCGTGCCAAAGGAGATCGACGCGGAGGAGGTCAGACGCTTCCTGACGGCCTATCCCGACGTGCAGCAAATCTGCGACCTCCATATCTGGGGCGTCAGCAGCAGCGAAACCATGCTCACCGCCCATCTGGTGGTACAGCCGCAAGTGGATCGCGATGCACTGTTGCACCGGCTGCTCGCCGCGCTTCAGCAGCGCTTTGAGCTGGCGCACATGACGGTTCAGCTGGAAAGCCAGCCCCATGCAAGCTGTCCGGAAGCATGGTAGCCGGCTACCCTCAATACGGCCCGCTCCCCCTTGAAGGGCCGGGTGCGGCTGCGCGCGGCTGGCGCCTCACTGCCCGGCTTTACTGCCCCGCCTCACTGCGCGGCTTCACTACCCTGCCTCACCAGCGTGTCACGATTCGCGCCGCGGCCGGCAGGCCGGCGGAGGACGGGAGGGCTTTTGGATTCCCTGGGAGGATATGCTAACGATGGGGCATAACCGCCTGGCTGCAAACAGCGCCGATCCCGCCGGGACCGCGGCCGGCGGGAGGGTTGCGGCCCGATCACGGCAGTTTTCGCTCTGGCTTGAAGATGGGCAAGCCTCGTCACATCATCGAATCCCAGCAGTTCGACCCGGACTTTTTGACCACGTTGTTTGGAATGGCCGAAGACTTCTCTCAGCACGGCTACGACGGCAATCTGTCCGATACGCTTCTGGCCTCGCTGTTTTACGAGCCGTCGACGCGCACCCGGTTTTCCTTTGAAGCGGCGATGCACCGGTTGGGAGGGCAGGTGCTCACCACGGAGAATGCGCGCGAGTTCTCCTCGTTTGCCAAGGGGGAGACTCTGGAAGATTCGATTCGCATACTGTCCGGGTACGTGGATCTGATCGTGATGCGCCATTACGAGATCGGGGCGGCCAAGAGAGCGGCCGAAATCTCGCCCGTACCGGTCATCAACGCCGGCGATGGCGCGGGCCAGCACCCGACTCAGGCATT
>JACZVE010000131.1 GCA_022572825.1 SAR324 cluster bacterium | reverse complement strand
TGGTCAGAAATCGCCCTCTTGCGATTTCTTTCACAAAGTTGGTGCGTTCTATGCTCGAACATGTGACGCTCGCCGACTATCTCCCGATCGCTCTCATGCTGGTACTGGCTGGTCTTTTTGTGGTCGGCTCCCTGGTTGCGTCAAGGTTCGTTCGACCCGACCGACCCACCCCCGAGAAGTTGGATCCCTACGAATGCGGCATTGTTCCCGAGGTAGAGCCGATCCAACGATTCCCGGTGAAGTTCTATCTGGTGGCCATGCTCTTCGTCATTTTCGACGTCGAGACCGTGTTCATGTTTCCGTGGGCCGTCATCATGGACGAACTGGCCCTGTTCGGGAAGAGCGGCCGCCTGGAGGAGGTATTCAACGAGATCTTAGAACGCGCCGCCTGCCATGGTGCCATCCGCGCCGGGATGGCCCTCAGCCGGGAGGAAATGGAGGCCCTGGTGAGCCAACTGGAGGGCCTGGATGTCAACCTGTACTGCCCCCACGGGCGACCGGTGTGGGTGGAGATTCCCCTGCGGGAGCTGGAAAAGCGCTTCAAGCGGATCGTCTAGCGGGCGGCGCGACGGCGCCCTGCAGGTGCTGGAACTCGGTGGCGGGGATCGCAGGGACAAAGCGGCCGGCAGGCAAGCGGCGGAAGCCGCACGCGGTGGCGCGGAAACACCCCCGGCTCAGCCTAGCCGGCGGCGCCGGCCCCGGAGCGGCTCTCCGGCTGGTGCCGCTCGACGCGGGGCACCTGATTGGCCACCGTGACGCGATTGCGCCCTTGCCGTTTGGATCGATAGAGGCACTTGTCCGCCGTCTTGATGAGATCCCGCGCGCGCTTGCCATCCTCATCGAAGGTGGCCACCCCGAAGCTAGCCGACACGAACCCCAGGGGCTGCTTTTCCATGTTGGGAAACCGGGTTTCCTCGATGGTGCGCCGCACCTTCTCCGCAATCACGGCGGCCATCTCCTTTCGGGTCTCCGGAAGCACGAGGACAAACTCTTCACCGCCGTAGCGGGCGGACAAGTCCGAAGAGCGCACCGCCGTGGCCAGGATGCGCCCGATGCCTTTTAGGATCTCGTCCCCGAACTGGTGCCCGTTTGTATCGTTGTAATGCTTGAAGTTATCCACGTCGAGCATGATCAACGAGCAGGGCTTGCTGGTCTGGCGGGAGTATTCGATCTGCGTATCCAGAAACTCGTCGAAGTGCTTGCGGTTGGCCAGCTTGGTCATCGCATCCGTGTAGGCTTGGCGTTGGGCCTGGTCCATCGTGTGATGCAGGCTCTCTTCCTTGCGGTGAGACTGCAGCAATGACTTCACCTTGAAGCGCAAATCGAAGATGGAGAAAGGCTTTTCCAGAAAATCGGTCACACCCCGCTCCACCGCGATGGTGCGCTCCGCAAAGTCCTTGTACAGCCCGCTCACGGCGAGAATAGGGCAATTGTGGCGCCGGTTCTGCATCAGCGCCGCCAGCACGCGATGATTGGACCATCCGGAAGCGCTGATGAAGGGGTCGATGATCACCAGGTCGGGCCCGAAATCCTCATAGTTGTCCAGAAACTCGAAGGGATCATCCGTGGTGAGGATGATCGAGTCCGGCCACAGGTGATCGATGACCCCTTTGGTGATCATGCGGTCCATGTCATGGTCGTCCACGATCATGATCCTGTTGGGGCGCTCCTCACCGCTCTTTTGCACGCGCGGCAGCACAACGCTGATCAGACCGTGCTTCTTGTCTCCCATAAATTGCAGCGAGCCCTGGTACTGGGAAATCACCTTGCGGGCCAGGGGCAGCCCGATCACCAGGCCCGTGCGCCCCTTGAACGCGCCGTCCGTCGGGCTGATGTTCTTGAAGCTGGGGCCCTGGTAGACGATTTCCAGATGCACCTGGTCGGAGTTTTCCAGCGGGAAGCCGCGCAGGGAGAGCTTGGATTTTTGCCGGCTCACCATTAACGCCTGCTCGACCAGCAGGCTGAACACGGTTCTGAACTGCTCCTCGTCGCCGCTGATGATGAGCGGCTCTTCGGGCAGATCGACGGCGAATTTGATCGATTTGCGTTCGGCCGAAGGGCCGAGCTCGCGGTGGACGCGGTTCAGCACGTCGCGCACGTCCACGGGCGCCGTGCCGATCTTCTGCAGATCGGCCTGCAGATCGATGAGATAGTTGATGTTCTCCGTGACGACTTTTAGATACTCGCTTTGCTCCCGCACGGCTTTGAGGTGCTCCTTCCACTCCGTGGCGGACAGCTCCTCCAGAGGCTGACTGAGCTTGCCGGTATGGTTGAGGATCTTGCGGATCGGGGTCCCCAGCTCGGCGGCCAGCGTGTTGAGCGTCTCGGTTTTCAGCAGGTCCATGCGTTGCAGTTCCTGGTAGGTGGCTTCCAGGTCCAGCAGGTTATTCTTGATCTCCTCGTTCTTGCGGGCGATCGCCTGCTCCTGCGCCTTTTGCAGGGAAACGTCGACCATCTGGAATGCGATGTTCACCAGATCCTGGGTCTTGCCGTAAATGGGCGTGACGGTGACCTGCAGCACCAAGGCGTCGTCCTGAAGCCTCCTGCTCCACTCCCCGCTCCACGCCTGGCCGAAATCCTGTTGCGGGTAGGTGCCCAGGTCGAAATCCTTGACCAGGGTCATGATCGTCCCGCCATTGCCCTGCAGCCGGATATCGAGGCGTTCCAGCAATTTGGCGGCGGCCGAGTTGTAATTGATGACGATGCCGTCGACATCGGTGATGAGTACGGCGGCGTGACTGGATCCGATTACCTTGGAATAGAGCAGGATCTCCTTCAGCTTCTCCTCGATTTCCCACTCCAGTTTGTTGTGGGCCGTGGCGATCTCCTGCGCCTCCAGCACCGCATCGTCATAGAGCCGGGCCCGCCGCGAAGTCTCGCGCAGCTTGGCGGCCAGGATATGGGAAAAGACGGTGTAGAACTCCACCACCAGTTTGGGGTTGGCCGACCAGCGCCGCAGGAAGGAGGTGGAAACGCGCACCAGGTGGGACGGCTCTTCTGTGATGACGTCCGCGGAGCGCCCCTCACTGCTGATGACGGCGAATTCGCCCACCACGTCGCCCGGGGTGTTGAACCGCAGTATCACCTTTCCCCCGGACTGCACGGCGACGGAGCCCCGCAGCAAGAAGTACATGTCATCGTCGGGAGCGCCTTCCCGGATCAGCAGATAGCCCGCCGGCAGCTCCAGGTACTCGCCGGTTTTCAGCACCAGGCGGAGAATTTCCGGCGTCATCGTCTGGAAATACCGGCCCTCCCTGAGCAGCTCGAGGGTTTCATCGAGCAGCTTCTCGTGGGGGGCCAGGAGCACCGCCCGGATTGCGGAGGGATTTTCGGCGCGAGATTTCATTCGAGTAATGCCAGTAGTCTGGCGCATCAAGGGAGCAATAGCCATTTTAATATGTATTGCAAAAATCCGCCACTGTCGAGTTCGGATGGCGAAATTGCTCTACAGGGTCTGCGATTTATGCCTCCGGCGGGAGGGGGGCTGAACTGCTTGCTAGCCGCGCGTTTCTCCCTTGCGAGCCGCGCGCTGTTCGCACCGATGGCTGATTTTCGCAATTGCTCAACGGCTATGGATAGAGATTCCGCAAAAATGCAAACATTCTCCCAAATGCAGGCTTTCTGCCAATTGCAATTCGCGTGACAATTCCCTCGGCGGGCGCGCCGCGGCCGATGCGGGTGCCCTGGGGCAGCGTGCCATTCGACTGCGAGACCCACCCGCTACCGTTGCCGGCGCTCGGCCGCCAGCGGGTCTGTCGTGACGAGCTGGATGGGGTTACAGGTTTGCGCTGAGGCCGTAGGCAACGCCTGTTGCTTCGAAGATGGTCTCGGAAAGCGTGGGATGCGCATGGATCGTGGCCAGGATTTCCTCGTAGGTCGCCTCCAGACGCATGGCCAAGCCCAGCTCGGCGATGAGCTCGGTGACATCGGCCCCGATGAGATGGGCGCCCAGCAGTTGACCGTACGGCTCCCCGAAGATCAGCTTGACCATGCCGTCCAGATGGCGGATGGCGTTGGCCTTGCCCGACGCGGCGTAGGGAAAGCGCCCCACGCGGTAGGCGAGCCCCTGCTCGGTGCATTGCTGCTCCGTCATCCCGATGGAAGCGACCTGTGGCTGGCAGTAGGTGCAGGCCGGCACCTGCGCGTAGTCCAATGGATAGACCTTTTCCCCAACAATGGCTGCCACCGCCGTCTCTGCCTCGGCGGAGGCCTTGTGCGCCAGCAGTTGATGGCCGGCCACGTCGCCGATGGCGTAGATGTGCGGCACGTTGGTGCGCAGGTAGGGATCCACCTGGATAAAGCCGCGCTCCAGGCGCACGCCGGCTTTGTCCAGGGTCAGCGCGTCCACCAGCCCCTCCATCCCGACGGCGATCAGCGCCATGTCGCAGGTGAGAGGCGTGGCTCCCTTGGGGCCTTTCAGGGAAGCCTCCACCTTGCCCTTGCCCGCCTTGAAGCGCTCCACGGTGGTGCCGGTGTAACAGTGGATGCCCCGCTTGCCAAAGGACTTTTGCAGTAGCTCCGCGATTTCCGCATCCTCGTTGGGAAGCAACTGGGGCATCATCTCCGCCAGATGCACATCCACCCCGAATGCGGCGAAATAATAGGCGAACTCCACACCAATGGCGCCGGCGCCCACGATGAGCAGCTTTTTGGGAAATTGGGTCACTTCGAGCGCGTCGCGGTAGTGCATGACGGTGTGATGATCGAGCGGCAGTGAGGCCAGGGACTTGGGATGCGCGCCGGTGGCGATGATAATATTCTTCGCCTCCACGCTCCGTGCCGTTAGGCCACCATTGCTCAACTCAAGCGCCTGCGGCGCGGTAAAGCGTGCGGTTCCCTGGATGTGATCGACCTTGTATTTGCGGAACAGGGAGGCCACGCCGCGATTCATCTTTTCCGCGACGCGCCGGGACCGCTCGACAATTTTCGCCGCGTCGAAGCCCAGGTTCGCAATGGTGAACCCGTAGGAGTCCGCCTCCTGCAAGAACTCGTACAGCTCGGCATTGCGCAGCAGCGCCTTGGTGGGAATACAGCCCCAGTTGAGACAAACGCCGCCCAGTTTCTCCTGTTCGATCACCACGGATTTCAGGCCGCGTTGAGCGGCTTTGATTCCGGCAACATAACCGCCGGGACCGGAACCGATCACGGCGACATCATAGCGGGTCGGCATGGCGTCTCGTCAGGGAACAGGGTTGGCCGACGGTGGCACGGGCGCGCGGTTTCAGTGACGCGTCTGCGCGGCACGCTGCGGCGATCCCTCGCGGGCCGCTGCAACGCCCCAACCTAGCCCAGGCCGAGGGGCCGTGACAAGGCACGACGGCGCCGCGGCGGCGGCCGCGGCACAGAGGGTATGCTGGGCACGATGGGCGCTCCGCGCAGCGCTTGCTACCGGATCGCCGGCGCCCCCCCGCATTGCGGGGTAGGGATGCAATTGGAACTATCGCCGCGTGGCCGGCGATTGTGTACGTGCCTGGACTGGATCGGATGAGCCGCCGGGGCGGATGGCGCGCTGCGTGTCAATTGAGGGTGTGCAGGATGAAGAATCGCGTCTGACCGGCGCGCAGCTCAACCTCACCCAGGTCCCGCGTGGCGACCGTTGCCCCGGCGCTGGTGGTCAATTCCACCTCGATCGCGTGTCTGCCGGCCGGCAGCAGCACGCGTCCGATCAGCACGCGGTCCGGCAGCGTCTCCCAGGAGCGCAGATCCGCCTGCTCGGAAATCTCGCTGAATACGGTGCCCGCGACCCAGGCCAACAGGGCGGCCCCCTCACTCCTCTTGCCTGCCTCCCTTTGCAGGGCGCGACTGGCCAGGTACTTGGTCGTCGCGCGGGCGATGGCCTTCACCGCGATGCGGCCCTTGCGATTGTTGAGATTTTGCACCGCGATGGCACCGATGGGCTGCGCCGGTTCCAGCGTGGTGGCCCGCTCGCCGTCGACCCGCACGCGCGAGCCGGTGATCAGGTAAAAGTTGGGCTTGTAGCGGGGAAAGGCGACCTTGATGAGATTGCCGTCCGGCATCACCACGCGGATGGCGTCCTCCACCTTGGTCGGCCCCTTGCCGGCGAAATGTATGAAGTACAGCTGGGCCGAGCTCTGCTTCTCCCGCAGCGGGATCAGCACTTGGCCGGGAAACTGCGCCTTGGCCCCGTTGAGCTCCTCCGGGCCCATGAAGGAAGCCGTGGTGAGCAGGTTGCTCCCCAGGGGGCCGGGCGCCCCCACGCCATAGTTGGCGCGGAAGTTTTTCTCGTACGAGTTTGCGGCCAGCTTATTGGAGATGTAGGCATCGTTGAGATCGTCCCGCGCGCCACCCATCTCGTACAAAACACCCGCCAGCAGCCGGGCGAAGGCGTCTTCACTGTAAACGTTCTTCTTGCCCGGCTCGTACTGGCGGTTGATCTGCTCCAGTTTCAGGTTCACCTTGCGGGCCTCGACCAACGCCGCCTGCACGTCTCCCAGCTGGATATAGTTGAGCGCGCGGTAAACGTTGATGATGACCGACTCGAAGTCCTCGCCCCGGTAGGGCAGCGTGTTGTCGTTGAGGGCGAACGCGGCGACGTTGCCCGTGATGGATTCGGTGAACAGCTCGTCGATGCGGCGCTCGGCCCGCTCGAAGGCCTCGTTGCTCTCCTTGTACTTGCCAGCGTAGTGGTAAAAGACACCACGATCCAGATCGTACAGCACGCTGTTGCGGTCGCCGTAGGCTTCCTGACTTTCCTCTACCAGTTTGGCGGCCGCCTCGTATTGGCCGGCACGGGCCAACCCTTCCAGCTTGGGATACAGCCTGCGATGGGGGGTGCACGCCGCCAGGGCGGCCACGGCCACCAGCGCCACGGTCGCCAGCAACCAGCGGGCCGGCACGGCTAATCGGGCGGGGCGAGGGAACGGACAAGTCACCGCGCGACCTTTCGGCTTACAGTTTGAACTTGGATTTTTCGATGAACTTCTTGATCTTATGATCCCCGATCCAGACTTTCTCGTTGGTCTGCACGTTGATCAGCTCCAGGTTCGTCTGATAGAACACCACCGACTCGCTCCCTTCCTGGTCCACGATCGAGTTGAGCACCCCGGTGAGCACGAAGTCGGCGCCCAGCTCCTTGCCGATACGGGCGGGGTTTGCCGTCAGCCCGGCCTGTTGTTGGGTCCGCTCCTCGCGCACGGAGAGACGCTGGTCACGATCCGCCACGATGGAGACGCGCCCGGAGCGCAGGAAGGCACGCTCCAGATCCTTCATGAACGTCTGGGTGTTGATGTGCTCCAGGCTGCGGTTCTTCACTCCGTAGGCCATCACGACCGGCTTGCGGCCCTTCGTGCGGCGCCACTCGTCGATCCAGGGCCAGCTCAGGGCATCCTTGGACATCGCTTGGGAGACCTGCTGGGAATCCACGTCGTTCCACCGACCGCTCAGGTCGATCACTTCGCTGGCCTGGCGGCGGGAAACCTGCTTGCCGCAGGAGGCGGCGGCGAACAACACCAGGGCCATCAGCAGCATCCAGCGCATGCGCGTTCGGGATTTCATGGGAACCGGCCCTCCGTAGGAATAAAAATGAGAAATTGCGGCTTGTGGCAACGCATTTTGCCTGATTCATTAAAACCGTTTATCCACTGAACTTCAACCCAAAATACCTCCAGCCCGAGCCAGCCGCCCTCCCCGCGCCACTGCCCTTCAGGCAATCCGGGTCGAACGCACGATAGGCGCCGTGCCGCGCTGCGCGGTTTCTAAGGTGTGGCGCCGTTGCGGAGCCGGCTTCTCCAAGCTACCGAGGATTCATTACTGCAACCTATTATCATGACATATGTCATGGTGAGTTCGGCCCAGCAGGTTCACAAATTACCTGGAAAATGTCCGATAAAGGTTTCAAGAATACTGGATTCTGAACCT
>JACZVE010000443.1 GCA_022572825.1 SAR324 cluster bacterium | reverse complement strand
GTTCGGGCTTGTTGGCATACGGGCGCTCCTTTGCCAAGGACCTTCCCATGCCCAGGAGTGGTCGGGCGGCTCCTCTCCCGTGGAGAGGGATGATTCCCCGCGGCCGGTCGGAAGACACCATGCAACATTTTACCTCGCGCGGCTCGCTCTCCATGAATTGGTGGGGGGGAAACGCGAGCTGGCGAGGGAGAAACGCGAGCTGGCGAGGGAGAAACGCGAGCTGGCGAGCGTTTCACAGGGCTTGAGGATCGCGACCGCACTCCAATGAAAGTAAAAAGTGAAAGCGTATTGATATAGGGGAGGGGAGGCGCCGTATAATACCAGTATAATACAGACGGATACATCGATTCGCCCGAGTTAGGGGAATTGGCACGTGAAAGATGCGGACCTTGCAGGGTCATGGAGAGGTGCCAAATTGTAATGAATTTCCCACCGGGTTCCGGTAGGCTTTTCCCGGAGCGCTTCCAGTCCGCCGGAGCGCTCCCAGCCTGGTTGCCCGGCGATGACGCAGCGGAAGCGACACCGGGCTCCGGATTCTTCACCGTTCCGCGGTAATTTGCGCAGATGCCCAAACGAGAGGACATCCACGCGATCCTGATCATCGGCTCCGGCCCGATCGTGATCGGGCAGGCGTGCGAGTTCGACTACAGCGGCACGCAGGCCTGCCGGGCACTGCGCGAGGAGGGATTCCGGGTCATTCTGGTCAACAGCAATCCCGCCACGATCATGACCGACCCGGACCTGGCCGACGCGACCTACATCGAGCCCATGACCCAAGAGGTGCTGGAGGCGGTCATCGCCAGGGAGCGGCCCGATGCGCTGCTGCCCACCATGGGCGGACAGACCGCGCTCAATCTGGCCATGACCCTCAGTGATGCGGGTGTGCTGGAGCGCTACGGCGTCCAGCTCATCGGCGCGAACGTGGAAGCCATCCGCAAAGCGGAGGATCGCGAGCTGTTCCGCCAGGCCATGGAAAAGCTGGGCATTCGCGTGCCGCGCAGTCACATCGCAGTTTCCCTGGGCGATGCGCGCAGCCTGATCGACGCGCTGGGCCTGCCGCTGGTGATCCGCCCCTCGTTCACCCTCGGGGGCACCGGTGGCGGGATTGCCCGAACGTCCGCGGAGTTGGATAGCGTTATGCAGCTGGCCCTGGCCGCCTCGCCTATCCGCCAGGTGCTCGTTGAGGAATCGGTGCTGGGATGGAAGGAGTACGAGCTGGAGGTGATGCGGGACGGACAGGACAACGTGGTGATCATCTGTACCATCGAAAACCTGGACCCCATGGGCCTGCACACCGGCGACAGCATCACCGTGGCGCCGGCCCAGACCCTGACGGACCGCGAGTACCAGCACCTGCGTGACCTGTCGATCAAGGTCATCCGCGAGATCGGCGTAGACACTGGCGGGTGCAACATTCAGTTCGCCGTCAATCCCCGCGATGGCGAGGTGTGCATCATAGAGATGAACCCGCGCGTCTCGCGCTCTTCCGCCCTGGCGTCCAAGGCGACGGGCTTTCCCATTGCCAAGATCGCCGCCAAGCTGGCCGTGGGCTATACCCTGGATGAGCTGCCCAACGACATCACCGGCAAGACGGCTGCCTGCTTCGAGCCGTCCATCGACTACGTGGTGACCAAGATCCCCCGCTTCACCTTCGAGAAATTTCCACTGACCGATCCACAGCTGACCACCCAGATGAAGTCGGTGGGCGAAGTGATGGCGATTGGCCGGACCTTCCAGGAATCAATCCAAAAAGCAATTCGCGGATTAGAAACTGGCATGGACGGTTTTGACCCCCTGTTAGATACTGATCGAGATGATTGGAAAGAGCAGTTGCGTCATAATTTACAAGTGCCTGGGTGCGATAGAATTTATTATATCGCCGATGCTTTCCGTCAAAACTATAGCGTTGATGAGGTTTATCGATTAACCGGCATTGACCCTTGGTTCTTAGTCCAAATTGAAGAAATCGTCGGATTACTCGAAAAAAAGGAATTCAGTTCAAACTGAACGACTACCGCC
>JACZVE010000130.1 GCA_022572825.1 SAR324 cluster bacterium | reverse complement strand
TGTGTACACGCAGTGACCGGCCGTCCACACCAGCGAGTTGTTGGGAGCGTTCACCACCGACCCGGAGCAGACGAAGTCTCCCAGCCCCGGAATGGTGAAGAACACCTTCCCCACCAGCTTGTAAGGGAACTGCTGGTAGAGCACACTCAGGTTCGGAAACGCCTGGTAGCTCGTGAAGGCCCAGGGATACGTGCCCGTCTCCGGTACCGGCTCCTGGGTGGTGAGTTCCGAGTGGGGGATGCGTTCCTCCCGTGGGGTGTCGCCAGGCCCGCCGGGATAGGCGAGCACCATGGGGCCCGTGGGCGCAGCGGGAGCGCTGCGGGTCGCGGGCGCTTGATCCCTGGGGACTCGCGGGAGGAGCATCGGCTTGGCGGCGGCCATCCGCTCCGGAGTCCAGTACGAGAACACGGTGGTCATGGCTTGAGGAACCCGCTGGGTGACCACCGCGTTGGGGTCGCCCGCCGCCAGCGCCGGCAGGGTCCAACCTACCGCCAGCCCGACCGCCAACAGGATCGCGCCGAACAAACCTAGCGGAGACAGACTGGATTTCATCTTAGTTATCCTCCGCAAAATCGAAGAGCAGGGCATGACAGCCCTGGAAGCAACATCCCCCGGCCGATTGATGGCCGCTTTATATACCACGATTTGCGCCTGCCAGGCAAGTGCAGTTTCCGTCCTGCACGTCCTCGCCGGGCCGAGGCTGCCGATCACCTGTCGTTCCGGCGCCCGCACGCATTTTGCGACCCGGTTCCAGTGATGCGGCCAGGTATGGCCCTCGCTTGCCGGTGCGTGCTCACCGGTAAATAATCAGCGGCCCCCATGACCGCTGAGCGCCCACGCCCCTGTTGAGCCGCCACGGATAAGGTGGTATTGCAAGAGGCGGCTCCGCCCGCGTTCGATCCGGTTGTCCGGCCATGCACGCAAATTCCACCTGCTTCGCATAATCCAGCCTATGAAGAAGACCAACGTGCTGATGATCATGTCGGACCAGCACAACCGCAAGGTGTTGGGGTGTTACGGCAATCCCCTGGTGAAAACGCCCAACCTGGACCGTCTGGCCGCGCGGGGCACCCTGTTCACGGACGCCTATTGCAACTCGCCGATCTGCGTTCCTTCCCGCGCCAGCTTTGCCACCGGGCGCTACGTCCATCAGATCCGCTACTGGGACAACGCGGATCCGTACGACGGCAGGCTCCCGGCCTGGGGGCACCGTCTCATGGCTCGAGGCCACCGGGTGACCTCCATCGGCAAGCTGCACTATCGCGAGACACTGGATCCCAACGGCTTCGACGAGGAGATCCTTCCCATGCACGTGGTGGACGGCACCGGAGACCTGCTCGGCCTGATCCGGGACGGTCTGCCCCGCCGGAACAAGGGCCTGAACTACGTCAAGGAAGCCGGCGGCGGGGAATCCACCTACACGCGCTACGACCGGGAGATCCTCGGCGAGAGCCTCAGGTGGTTGAAGGAGGAGGCGCCCAGGCACACCGATAAGCCCTGGGTGCTGTTCGTCTCCTTCGTCTGCCCGCACCCGCCCATGATCGCTCCCGAACCCTTCTACCGGCTCTATCCCCACGATCGCGTGCCGCTGCCCGTCCAGTACTGGACGGAGGCCTCCCCCCATCCGGCGGTGGAAGCGTTTCGGGATGCCGCTTATTGGGAACGGCTGGACGAGGCCGCCGTCCGCAAGGCCGTTGCCGCCTACTACGGGCTGGTCAGCTTCCTGGACGACAACATCGGCACGCTGCTGCAGACCCTGGCGGATCTCGGTCTGGCCGACGATACGCGCGTCATCTATACCAGCGATCACGGAGAGAACCTGGGCAATCACAGCCTGTGGGGCAAGAGCGTAATGTACGAGGATTCTGCCGGCGTGCCCATGATCGTGGCGGGGCCGGACATTCCCGAAGGGGAGGTGGTGACGGCTCCGGTCTCGCTGGTCGATTGCCATCCCACCCTGCTGGATGCTGTCGGCGCGGTGCCCAACGAGGAGGAGGCCATGCTCCCCGGCCATTCCCTGTTCTCTCTCGCGCACGGCGAACGCCCGCCGCGCACGCTGTTCTGCGAGTACCACGCCGCCAATTCGACGACGGGCACCTACATGATCCGTCACGGGCAGTACAAGTACGTCCATTACGTCAAGTACCGTCCCCAGCTCTTCCACCTGGGCGACGATCCCGACGAAGAGCGCGACCTGGCCGGAGGGGAGGCCTATGGGCCGCTGCTGGCCGAATGCGAGGCAAAGCTGCGGGCCGTCGTGGATCCGGAAGCCGCCGACGCGGCGGCCAGGGCGGATCAGGCCGAGACGATCGCGCGTCACGGTGGCCGCGAGGCGATTATTGCCAGGGGCACGTTCGGCTACACGCCCGCGCCGGGCGAGGTCCCCGCTTATGGGTAGGATTGCGGGCGCTGAGCAACCGGCATCCCATTCATCGTCAAGGCATTCGGGAGGTGCAATGACGGATCCCGCCAATCTGATCTACTTTCAGTCGGACAATCACAATTACCGGCTGCTGGGCTGCTACGGGCACCCGCTGGTGCAGACGCCCCACCTGGACGCCCTGGCGCGGCGGGGCGCGCGCTTCGCCAACGGCTACTGCGCCAGCACGCTCTGCTGCCCCTCCCGCGCCAGCATCGCCACCGGGCGCTATCCGCATCAGACGGGATACTGGGACAACGCCATCGCCTACGACGGGCGCGTCCCCAGTTGGATGCGCCGCCTGCGCGAGCAGGGACACGCCGTCGTCTCGGTGGGCAAGCTGCACTTCCGCAGCGAGGAGGCGGACAACGGGTTCTGCGAGGAGATCGTGCCCATGCACCTCGTGGATGGCGTGGGCGGCCTGATCGGGCTATTGCGTTACAGTGACGAGCCGCCCAAGCACGGCCAGTGGGAGCTGTACATGGAGGAAACCGGCGTGGGCGCCACGGCCTATCAGGCGTACGACCGGGAGATTACCCGGCAGGCGATCGGATGGCTCAACCGGCACGGCCGTGGGGGCGGCAAGCCCTGGACGCTGTTCGTCTCCTACGTCAGCTCCCATCCCCCCTTCACGATTCCCCAGCGCCTGATGGACCTCTACCCGCTGGAGCGGATGCCGCTGCCCGTGCGCTTTCGGCCCGAGGAACGCCCGAACCACCCGGCCCTGCGGCACCTGCGGCACGTCAAGGGATGGCGGGAGATGACCGATGAGGCCACCCTGCGGCGCATCGCGGCCGCCTACTTCGGCCTCGTCACGCACCTAGACGAGCAGATCGGCGAGGTGCTGGCGGCGGCGGATTCGCTGGGCCTGCTCGCCAACACGCGGTTGCTGTACACCACCGACCACGGGGAGAGCTACGGCCATCACGGCCTGTTCGGCAAGGGGCACTTGTACGCGCACGCTGCCCGCGTGCCGCTGATCATGAGCGGCGCCGGAGTCCCCGCCGGCCGGGTCGTCGAGCAGATCACCTCGCACGTGGACCTGTTTCCCACGCTGGTAGCCGGCGCGGGGGCGCGCCTGAACGAGGCGGATGGCGACCTTCCCGGCATTTCCCTATGGCCGGCCCTCGGCGGGCAGGAACGCCCCAGAACCGGCTTCTGCGAGTACCACGCCACCGGCTCCAAGAGCGCGGGCTTTCTCCTGCGGGAAGGCGACGACAAGCTGGTCTATCACGTGGGCATGCCCAGCCAGTTGTTCGATCTGAGGGCCGATCCGGAGGAGACCCGCGATCTGGTCGAGCTGGGCGGCGCCGGGGAAAAGGCGCAGCGCCTGGAAGCCCGGCTGCGGGAACGGCTCGATCCGGAGGAGGTGGACCGGCGGGCCAAGTCCGACCAGGAGGCCCACGCCGAAAAGCACGGCGGCTACGAGGCAATCCGCCAGCGGGGCGACTTCGTGTACACGCCGCCGCCAGGAGTGGAGGCGAAGTTCCTTGCGGACGACGCTCCGGCCCCCTGATCCAGGCGCACCGCCGCACACCCGTCGCACGGTGCTGTCGAATAAAGCGTGTGGAATAGTCCGCACGCCGCCGCGATCCCATCGTGCTGCGCGGGGTCAGGCTACTTGATGCCCCCAACGGTCAGGCCGGCCGTCAATTGTTTTTGAATGAACAGCACGATGACGAACACCGGGAGGGTGACCAGGGTCGCCGCCGCCATCATCTGGCCCATGCTGCCCGACTCGGGATCGGCGTATTTGAAAACGGAGACCGGCGCGGTGCTGACGTCGAATCCGCCCAACACCAGGGCAAGCTGGAAGTTGTTCCAGGAAAAGATGAAGCACAGAATCGCCGTGGCTACCATGCCCGGAGTGCTCAGCGGCAACACCACCCTGAGAAAAGCCACGGCGCGGCTGGCGCCGTCGATCCAGGCCGCTTCCTCCAGCTCCTTGGGAATGTCCTCGATGAACCCGATCATGATCCACACGCCGAAGGGTATGGTGATGACCAGATGGGAGAGGATCAGGCCCAGATGCGTGTTGAGCAAACCCGCGTTCTTGTACACGATCCAGAACGGCACCAGCATGGTGATGTAGGGAATCATCCGGGTGACGAGAATGCCCAAAGCCAGTCTGCGCAGGTCGAAGCGGGCGATGGTGTAAGCGGACAGCAGCCCGCAGATCAACCCGATGGCCGTTGCAAACGAGGATATGATCAGGCTGTTGACGATATTGCGGATAATATCGCTGTTTTCGATGACGTCGGTATAGTTCAGCAGGAGCGGCTCGAAAATCCACACGCCGGGCTCGAAGAACAGGTAGTCCGGCTTGACCGAACTCCAGAACATGTAAAAGAAGATAAAGAAAAAGGGGCCGACCACGGCGATCATCGCCAGGTGGGTGAAGGTCAACTCCCCGATTCTGTAAGCGCGCCTGCCGATAAGGCGCCTCAGTGCGACCATTGCCGCCTCCTCAGCTTGATCAGCACCAGCTGGATGAGCAGGATGAAGGCGAAGAAAATCACCCCTTTGGCGGAGGATACGCCCATGTAGCCGTATTCGAAGGCGTTGAAGTAGATGTTCATGTTCATCGTTTCGCTGGCGTAGTTGGGGCCGCCTTCGGTAATGGCCATGATGGTGTCGAACTCCTTGACCGCAAATATCGAGCGCAGGATCAGCGCCACGAGGATATGGCCCTGCATCAGCGGCAGCGTGATATGGATGAGCACCCGCCACTTGGAGGCGCCGTCAATCTTCGCCGCCTCGAAAGGGTCGGTGGGCAGGGATTGCAGGCCGGCCAGCAGCAGCAGCGTCATGAACGGCGTCCACTGCCAAATGCCCACCAGGATCAGCGAGGGCATCACGAGGAGAGGATCGGCGGTCCATGCCAGCTCGGGCAGGCCCAGGCCGGACAGGAGAAAATTGAGCATCCCGTAGGTCGTGTTGAACATGATCGCCCACACCAGGCTGATCGCCACGGACATGGAGATCATCGGCATCATCCAGATGGAGCGGTAAAAGGACTTGCCCGCGAAGTTGCGGTTGAACAGCAGGGCGGTGGCCATTCCCAGCACGAGCTGACCGGTGAGGGACACGATGGCGTAGTAGAACGTGTTGAAAATTCCGCCCAGCCAGCGTTCCTCCTGCCAGATTGTGACGTAGTTGGAAATGCCGACGAAATTGGGATCCTTATTCAGCACCAGTTGCCAGTCCGTCAGGCTGGTCCAGATCACCAGCCCCGTGGGAAAGGCCACCAGGCCGGCCAATAACACGACCGTGGGCACATTGAAGATCACCGCCAGGTTGAAGTCCAGCCAGGTCAGCAGGCGATCCTTGGCGCTCGCCCCGGCCGCGACTGGATGCAGTTGGTGCGTGGCGGCTTTTTCCGTCATTCGGTCCCTCTGGATTGGGAAGCGCTGCAACCCGCAGGCGGGGGGGAACTCCCATCCCGCTCCCGCCGGCTGACCGCACCGCATCAGCAAGGCCGGTCAGCCGGTGACAATCCGGCGCAGTACCAGCGGCCCAGTCTAGCGGCCCAGCCTTTCCAGCCCGTCGGCCTTGATGGGAACGATTTGCTCGCTTTCCGGCATCAACTTGGCGTCTGCGGGGCGGACGCCGCGGAAGTTCATGCCCACCTCGGTTTTCTCGATGAGCGCGTTCATGACGGCCGCCTGCTTGTCCGCCTCGGCCTGAACGGCCGCCCGGTCGCCGGTGCGCACGGCCACGTTCATCACCTCGCCCGCCGCGTCGCGCATCTGGCCGATGGCGATGGCCTGAGGCTTGGCGATGGCGATGCCATACTCGGCGGCGAGCCGCGCCGACTCACCCCAGCCGGGGGTGGGCGGCGTGAAGGATTTGTCCAGCCACACCGAGCGGCGGCACACGGGCACCGAGTTGTTCTGGCCCAGCTGCATGATGTGCTGCTGCGTCATCCACACGATGTACATCCAGGCCGCGTCCTTCTTGCGTGAGTACTTGGGGATGGCGAAGGACATGGTGGGCAGGTTGGGGTGACTCCCCGCCGGCCCGCGCGGCACCAGAATGGTCGTGGTCTTCCCCACCACGCGCGAGCGTCGCTTATCCTCCGACAGTGCAATCCAGTAATTCAGCTCCGACAGCATCGCCGTCTTGCCGGCAGCGAACAGGGCCGCGTTGGCCGGCGGGCGATTGTTCAGGGCCGCGGGTGGGGCATACTTGCGGATCAGGTTGGCGTAGTACATGAAGGCGTCGACGGACTCCTTGGAGTTGACGTTGGAGACCTTCTTGCCGTTGACCGTTTTGAACCAGGAGCCGCCGTGATTCCACAGATAGGTGGCGAAGCTGGCGGTGATCAGGCGGTCCCGTCCCCGGGAGAGAAAGCCGTAGATTTCCGGCTTGCCGTCGCCGTCCTCGTCGATGGTCAGCTTCTTGGCTGCGGCCTCCAGTTCCTGCAGATTGGTGGGCACCTTGACGTTGTATTTTTTGAACAGGTCCGTGCGGATGTGCAGCAACTGGGCCTGCGCGGACCAGACGATGTTATTGAGCGGCTGGCCCTTGATGACCTTGGCGGTATTGAGGCAGCCGCCCAGCCAATCCTGCGGATAGTTGTAACCGGCCGGCGTCTTGCTGGGATCGTCCAGGTACGGCTGCAGGTCTTCCAGATGGCCCGCGACGGTGAGCTTGCCGCCCCGGTTGTCCATCTGCAGATGGATCACGTCCAGGGTGTCGTCCTTGCCGCCCAGCATGATGTCCTGCTTCTTGCGCGCCTGCCCTGCCTGCAGCACCACCATCTTCACGCGGATGCCGGTTTCCTTCTGAAACCGCTTGGCCATGGGGCGAAACCAGGCATCGATATAGGCGGCCGTGAGGAAGATAGCGTTGAGCGTGGTGCCCTCGTGTTTTCGCCAGTCGATCTCTGCGGCCAGCGTCACCGGGGCAGCCAAGGCCAATAATATCAGCAGGCTCAGGCCTGTCCGGGCAATCGTCGTTTTCTTGTTGAGCATAGGGACTCCCGATGAAAAATATTTGGCTGGTGCAAACGTACTCTCCGCTTCCGAAAATTTTCTTACCTGGAAAGGAGTTGTTCTTACATCACTTGGGCGCGGATGGGAAGCCATTGATGGGTCGCCCGCTGCAATCCGCCCGCGCAGGCTGCGCGTACGGTTTGCCGAGGGCCCGCAGCCCCCCGGAAGACCGTGCGTGCGATTCAAGCCATCCGCTCTGCCTCGCGCCCACCTCGCCGCGCCTGCAGACGGGTCACCTGTCCCGCCACGACCCGCACCTTGCGGGGTGCGGCCAGCCAGATACACACGATCGAGCCCAGACTCAAGGCGATCGCCAGGGAAAAAGCGGGCGCGTAGCTCCCCGTCCGGTCGTAGATGGCACCGGTCAGCCACGGGCCGATTCCCGCGCCCAAGCCGGTGGCCAGATTGAGTGTGCCGAAGATCGTGCCGTACCGCCTGCCCTGGAACAGCTCCGCCGGTATCGCGCCGTAGACCGAGGCGAGGCCGTAGCCCAACAGTCCCTGCGAGGCGACCATCAGGTACAACAGAGGCGTGCTCGGGTA
>JACZVE010000129.1 GCA_022572825.1 SAR324 cluster bacterium | reverse complement strand
GGACCGTGATATTATCCTTATCCGTGTTTAGCTGTGTCCATCCGCGGCTGCATCTGACAATGCAGTACTAAGACCAGAGCGGGCATGTTGCGGCTATACGATTACCTGCCTTCCGGCAACGGCTACAAGGTGCGGCTGCTGCTGAGCCACCTGGGCACGCCCTTCGAGCTGATCGAAAAGGACATCGACAAGGGCGAGACACGCACCCCGGAGTTCCTCCGCATCAATCCAAACGGGCGCATCCCGGTGTTGCAAACCGAGGAGGGCGGCTACCTGCCCGAATCCAACGCCATCCTGTTCTACCTCGCCGAGGGGACGCCGTACCTGCCGGACGAGCGCCTGCAGCGCGCCCAGGTGCTGCAGTGGATGTGCTTCGAGCAGTATAGCCATGAGCCCAACATTGCCACGGCGCGTTACTGGATCACCCACGGTCACCTCACGGAAATCAACAGGCCCCTGCTGGAGCAAAAGACCACGCTGGGTTATGCGGCGCTGGCCGTCATGGAAGGCCACCTCGCTTCGCGGGAATTCTTCGCGGGCGGCCGCTATACCATCGCGGATATCGCCTTGTACGCCTACACCCACGTCGCCCCCGAGGGAGGGTTCGATCTGGACGGCTACCCGGCCCTGCGCGCCTGGCTGGAGCGGGTACGCGGTCAGCCCGGCCACATCCCCATTACGCAGCGCTAATCTTGCGGCAGGGTGCCCGTCCCCTCCATGCCCACCAGCGGCACGAACAGCACCCGTTCCAGCACGGCCTTGGACAGCGTGCCGTCCTTCTGCTTGCCGAAGCGGTAGAGCGCCTGACTGTTCTCGCTGCCGATGGGCAGCACCATGCGGCCGCCCGTGGCGAGCTGCGCCACCAGGCTGGCGGGAGGCTTGGGTGCGTAGGCCCCGGCCACGATCGCGTCAAAGGGCGCCTCCTCGGGCCAGCCCAGGGAGCCGTCTCCACAACGCGTATGCACGGCCCCCCCGGCGTGGCGCTGAATCGCGAGACGGGCATTGGTGTACAGCCGCTGAAGAATCTCGATCGTGTACACCTCCCGAACGAGATGCGACAGCAGCACGGCCTGGTAGCCTGACCCCGTTCCCACGTCCAACACCCTCTCGTGGCCGCGCAGCGCCAGCGTCTGCAGGGACAGCGCAATCACAAAGGGCTGGGAGACCGTCTGGCGGCAGCCGATCGGAATGGGAGCGTCGACCAGGGCGCGGCGGCGATGCTCCGCCGGTACGAACGCCTCCCGCGGAACCTCGGCGAAGGCGCTCAGTAGCCGCTCGTCGTGAATTCCACGGCGTACCAACTGCCTGACGATCCAGCGCGGTCTGGAGGTTCGCCGCGACTCGGTCATGATGATACTGTGCTGACGGCCCTAAAGGTCGGGCTGCGGGTTATCCTTGCCGGTCGGTGCACGCCGGCCGCACCGCCGCCGTGCCTGTGGCGGGTGCCCTGACGCGATGCAAGTCGATCGTACCAAATCGCGCCGGCGCCCGGAACCATCGCGGCCTTGAGCCGTGGCCGTCAGGTCGCCGCAAGGGCCGAGGGGCCGGTTTACCCGTCTGCCGGCCCGTGATCTAATGGGAGCGCATGCAACCTTGCCGGCGGTGCCGCCCGGCAGGGGTGCGTTTGCCGTGATGAGGAGAAGCCGGGAATGAACAGTACCGATTACAGCGTGGACCGGCGCGACATCCGCTTTGTCCATCAGGAGTTGCTGAAGCTGGAGCAATTGACGGAGCTGCCGCATTTTCAGGGCTTCACGGCCCAGGACTTCGACATGGTGCTGCAGGAGGGCAGTACCTTCGTCGAAGAAGTCTTCGCGCCGCTCAACAAGCCGGGAGACGAGCAGGGCACGCACCTGGTCGACGGCAGGGTCGTCACGCCCACCGGCTTCAAGGAGGCCTGGAGGCAGGCCGCCGATGCGGGCTGGATCGGCATAATCTCCGAGCCGGAGTACGGTGGCCAGGGCCTGCCCCTGTCGGTTGCCGTGGGCGTGCTCGAGGCCATGTACGGCTCCAACCCCTCCCTCTATGTCACGGTGATGCTGACCTCGGGGGCGGCGGGCCTGATCTCGCACTTCGGCGACGAAGCGCAGAAGGCGACTTTCTGCGAGAAAATGATCACGGGCCGGTGGGGTGGCAGCATGTGCCTGAGCGAGCCCGACACCGGCAGCGCCTTGGGCGACGTCACCACCCGTGCCGTGAAGGCCGCGGACGGCGGCCACTACCTGCTCAAGGGCACCAAGGCCTGGATTTCCGGCGGGGACCACGATTTCACCGAGAACATCATCCACCTGGTGCTGGCACGGGCTCAAGGCTCCCCGCCGGGCCCGAAGGGCATCAGCCTGTTCATCGTGCCCAAGTACCGCCTGGATGAAGACGGCAACCCGACGCTCCCCAACGACGTTACGACGCTGCGGCTGGAGCACAAGCTCGGCATCAAGGCCTCGCCCACCTGCCTGCTGGAGTTCGGCGCCCGCGACGACTGCCACGGGTACGTCCTGGATGGTGAAAACCTGGGCATGATGCAGATGTTCAAGCTGATGAACGAGGCACGCCTGCAGGTGGCCTTGCAGGGGCTGGGGGCGGCCTCCGGCGCCTATCGCAACGCCTTGGCCTATGCCCGCGAGCGCGTGCAGGGCATCCCCATCGAAAAGGGCAAGGATCAGGCCGCCGCACGCACGCCGATCGTTCATCACCCGGACGTGCGCAACATGCTGATGACCATGAAGGCGCTTACGGAGGGCATGCGCGGGCTGATCCATGCCACGGCGTTCTATTGGGATCTGGCGCACCACGGGCCCGCGGAGACCCGCCAATACTATTCCGACCTGGTGGATATCCTCACTCCGGTGGCCAAGAACGCCGGCGCGGATCAGGGATTCGAGGTAACACGGCTGGGCGTGCAGGTGTTGGGAGGCGTCGGCTTCACCGAGGAATTTCCCCTGGCCCAAAACCTGCGCGATACCAAGATCGCCTCAATTTACGAGGGTACCTCGGGCATGCAGGCCCTGGATCTGGTCACGCGCAAGCTGCGGCTGCGCGGCGGCGAGCTGTTCGCCTCCCTGCTGCGGGAAATCGGCGATGTCGATCCGCGGCAGGCTCTGCTGCCCTCCCTTGGCCAGGCCATCGACCAATGGCAGGACGCGACGGAGAAGCTCAAGCTCACGGTGACGTCTCTGAACAACCTCAACACCGAGTTGGGGCCCCGCGAGGGCGCGTTTCATGCCACCGACGTCGCGGTCTACCTCGCCGACGTAATGTGCGCCTACTACCTGCTCAAGATGGCGCTCATCGCCGGAGAGAAACTGCGCGCCTTCACCGGTGGTGACGGCCTGGAGACGGGTCGCTTGCGGGAACTTGCCGAAGAAAGCGAGGAAGCACGGTTTTACTACAACAAAATCAAAACCGCCGAACACTATGTGTTCCAGATTCTCCCCCGCGCCAAAGCGGTGGCCGCCAAAGTGCAGTCTCGCAATTTTGCCGCGCTGGAGGCCATATTGTAGGCGTTGCGGGCCGGGGCGGCCGGCATTGGCGTGTAGGGTCCCCGCGGCCGCGGCGCTATTTGCGGGGCTTATCGATCTGGCTTTGCAGATAGTCGAAGCGCCAGGTCGGCATCAGGCGCCCGTTGAGAAACAGCGTGGGCAGACCGGTCACCCCCAAGAAGGTGGCCAGCTTCTCGTCCAGGGCCAGCCGTTCCAATACCGCCAGCGAGCGGCGCTTCTCATTGAAGAGGGTGAGATCCAGCCCTACCTGCTCGGCCAGTACGAGCAACAGCGTGTCGTCCAGGCGCCGGCTGTTCAGAAAAAGCTGATCGTGAAATTCCCAGAACAAGCCCTGCCGCTCGGCGGCAAGACTGGCCAGGGCGGCCTCGTTGGCCATCGGATGAATCTGCGTGAGCGGGTAATGCTTATAGACAAAGCGCAGGCGTTGTGGATAGGTTTCCAGCAGACGCTTGACCACGTGTTGGGCGCGGGCGGAATAATCGCTTTGGTAGTCCCCGAACATCACCAGCGTGATCGGTGCGGCGGGATCGCCACGGATCGGTGAATCGCCGATGGGCACATCGTACGCGCGGAGGCGCGGGTCGGCCCCCAGGAGAGCGTCCAGTCGTTCCCGCAGCAGCGCTACCTCGCTTTCCAGCAGCACCACCTTGCTCTCCAGTTTTGCCAGCTTGTCGGAGACCTTGGATCCCTTGTCGGCGGCCGATTGGGCGTGAACCAGTGGAGCGGAAGGGAGGCACAGCCACAAGGCGAGGAGCACAATAGTGCGGATTCGTCGCCCCATGACTATCGCATTCGTCGTGAATTGCCCCACGGACCCCCTCGCCGCATTCGATCTGTTGGACTTGATTCGCCCAGGCGTGAAGACGGAAGCCGTCCGGATCGAATCCGCCGTACGTTGACGATGCAGCCGCGCAGACCGCCGCATATTGCTCACCGGGCGATCCTATTCAGTCCTCTTAGCATAGTCGACACCGCTCCAAAACCGAAAAGTCCAGATGGGTGAGCAGCCGGCCTCGCTTCAGGACAGCCTGTTGTCCGCCCTCGAGATCTTGTACGAGCGCGTGGTCGAAGAACCCCGGCAACCGTTGAATCAGTTGGCCGAGGAGGCCGTTGTCCATTGGATTCGCGTGCTGGGCGAGCAGGACAGCGTCCAGCCTCGCCTCAACGAGCGCGGCTACGCCCCGTCCGCTTTTCATTTCAGGATGGAGGACGATCCCCGCTGCCGGCTGGACCACTGCGACGTGGCTGCCGGACAGGAGGCATTCGAGCCGGGGCTGGAGCGGCGGCTGGCCGCGCTCGCCGAGCGCCTGGAAGCGTACTTTCATCATTCCGGTTACCGCAGCAGCAGCGATCAGTGCGACCAGGTGATGTTGGAACTGGCTCGCTGCTCGCGCTTCGTGAACACCTGGGCCTGGGAGGGCGAGCTGGCGCACCAGCGTCACTGGCGGGGCCGCGCGCGCGCCCGGCACGACACCGTGCACCTGTATCGCCCCATCGCCGATGACGACTTCCTCGGCCTCGTCCGCTGGCAGTTGGCACTCTGGGAGCCCCTGCTGAACGCGGCCATCGTCGGCTGGGAGGAGAATCAGCTCGATACCTTCGACCGCGCCATGCGGGCGTTGCAACACGTGCTGTGCCAGTCATCCGCGGAACGGGCCGCGGCGCTCTACCCGCCGGGGTATCCTCTGCGGCCCCGCGGCCTGCCCCGTCAGAAGGTTGTGGTATTCGAGCCGGGGCAGCGCCCATTGCGCAGCCGTTCGGTCTTGTCGGTGCGTTACCACCAGCTCAGAGAAAAGATCGCCGGCCCGCCCGCGCTGCCGCCGGCGCTGCTGGACGAATTGGCCAGCGAGGTGGCGCATTTCACGCGCATGGTAGAGACAAATTTGTTCATGCTTGCGTCCAGACCGGCCTTTTTCGAGCGCGGGCGGGCCGGCGTGCCCATCATCCGGGGCCGCCCGACCCTGCACCCGTTCCTGCTGGATCCCGCCGGGTTTTTCAAGAAGGCCGTCCTGTTTCACAACCACACCTACACGGTCGCCGGCGGCGGGCTGGATCTGATGTACGTCCAGTTGCGTCAGCTCGAACGGCTCTGCAAGTTCGAGCGCTGGAGCGGCTGGGCGCGGCCGGTGCGGGCGCCGTTGGAAGCCAGCCTCATCGCCTGGGACGAGAACCGGTGGGTCGGCTTCACGGAGGGACTGTTGCAGGTGGCGGTGATTTTTCGCCGCAATGCGGAAGGTGCGGCCGATTGAATGCCGCCGCGCGCCGGCACATCGTCCTGCCCCGGCTGGCGTCGGTCCGCGGGCGCCGCCGCAATCCAGCGCGGGCGCGCCGGACAAGCCGTATTGCCCAAGTTGGAGGCCTGCATTGATGGCTTGGGAGAACCCACGCGCAGGCCAACCGTTCACGGCACACCGCCAGCACCCGGCGGCGCGGAAACGAGGTGCCCGCAGATGGCCAGGTCGATCGTGGCCAGGGATGAACTGGAAATCGGCGCACACTATGTTTATACTTTGTGCCTCTTCCCTATACTGAGGGACCCGGATCGGAATGGATATTATAAGTTTCTGTTATTGCTATACGTTTATTCCCACTCCCGCCCTTCGGCATCGCTTGCGAGCCGGACGGCGTGCAATCCGGCACAACGCGATAGGGCCTTTTACCGGGGACGCGCGCAACACTCGGCAAAGTTGTCATCCGTATTGACCGAATGACTATTGGCCGAATGACACCGCCCTGAGCCATTGCCGGGCGGCGCCAGGGCCATCGGAGCGTCATGCTCATCGAAGTGATCTGCACCGGGGACGAGGTGCTGACGGGCAAGATCGTCAACACCAACTTCTCCTACATCGCGCAGAAGCTGGAGGACTTCGGGCTTGCCGTGCGGTGGGGGCTCACCGTGGGCGACGACCGGGCGGATCTGCTGCGGGCGTTCCTGGACGCCGGAGGCTGGGCGGACGCGGTGATCGTCAACGGGGGGTTGGGCCCCACCGTGGACGACCTCTCTCAGGAGGTGGCGGCGGAAGCGGCCGGGGTGAAGCTGGTGCTGAACGAGGACTGGCTGACGCGCATGAAGGCTTACTTCGAAGGGCGCGGCCGCAACATGCCCGAGAACAACGTCAAGCAGGCCATGCTTCCCGAAGGCGCCGAGCTGATCGACAACCCCGTCGGCACGGCCTGCGGATTTGCCTTGAACATCGGCAAGGCGCGTTTTTACTTTACGCCAGGGGTGCCCCGCGAGCTGAGGCGCATGCTGGAGCGGGAGATTCTTCCCCGCATGCTGGAGAAACAGGGCGCCAAAAACGTGATCCGGCTCAAACGCTTCCACTCCTTCGGGCTGGGAGAATCCCACGTGGACAGCCTGCTCAGCGGTATCGAGCAGCTCGTGCCGGACGGCAGCCTCAAGCTGGGATTCCGCGCCCACTACCCGCAGCTCGAGACCAAGCTCACCGTGCGCGGGGCAAGCGACGCCGAAGTGCAGGCAAAGCTGGCGCCGGTGGAGGCGGAGGTCCACAAGCGGATCGGAAATTTCATTCTCGCCGAGGACGACGAGACCCTGGAGGGGGTGGTGCTCACGCTGCTGGCCGAACGGCAGGCGAGCCTGGCGGTGGTGGAGGGCTTCAGCGGCGGCCAGCTCGCCGCGCGGCTGGCGCCCCTGCCGGGGTCCGAAGGCGTGTTTTTGCGGGGCATCGTGGTGCGGCGGTTGGCGGAACTCTATGGGGCGCTCGGACTGGACGGAAATGCCCCACCCGACGAGGCAGCCTTGACGCCGGAGGTGGCGGTGGCCGCCGCGGAGGCGGTGCGGGTGCAGGCGGGCGCCAGCCATGGCTTGGCCTTGCTGGTGGCGCTGGAGAACGAGCAGGAACCGGCGAATATCCACAGCACCATCTGCGTGGCGGTAAGCGCGGGCGGGGAGGTGGCCTCCCGGCGCAGCCGGCTCATCGGCAACCGCGACTGGGTGCGGCTGGGCGCGGTGGAAATGGGGCTGGACAGTTTGCGCCGCTACCTGAAAGGCCTGCCCATCAGAGAGAAGATCGACTTCGAGCGGGCCGCTCCCAACTGACCCACGACGACCCGAATCTTCACCATGATCAGTGATCAACTGGCCTACGTGGCCCTGGCCGTGACCGATGCGCAGGCCGCCGCCGCCATGCTGGAGCGGGATTTCGGGCTGCCCCGCCGCGACGCCAGTGCCGGCGGCCGCCCCATTCCCCTGCTGAGCGTGGGCCGGACGGCGCTGGCGCTGGCGCAGCCCGGCGACCCGTTTGTCGGCGGCCAGGAGCGCACCGGGGTGCACCACATCGCCCTGGCCGTCGCCGATCCGCGGGCAGCCGCGGGTAAGGCTCGGGAGGCGGGCGTGCCCTTGGATGCGGGCGATGCCGGCCCCGGTCTGGACGGAGGCGAGCGGGTGCTGCTGGATCCTCAGGGTACTTGCGGTGTGCGCACCTACCTCAGCACGCCCCTCGCCGCGCAGCGGGACG
>JACZVE010000128.1 GCA_022572825.1 SAR324 cluster bacterium | reverse complement strand
TTGGTGGAGGGGCGGACCCCTCGCGAAATCCCGGCGGGAAGCGCTCGCCGGCACCGTGGTTGCCGAATCGTCTATGAAGAGACGCGCGCCCGCATCGCACCCTACCGTACCGGAAATCCGCCCATTGTAAACCCATTTGCGGCCGTCCCTGCGCCGATCCCCTCACCCCCAAGCCACTCGCCGCCAAAAATCAGCTTACGGCTGCAAAAAGCCGAGCAGCGCCTCATTGAAGGCCTCCGCCTGTTCGACGTTGGTGAGATGGGCGGCCTCGGAGAGGATTACCAGCTTCGAGCCCGCGATGCGCTCGTGGATCAGGCGCGCCGCCTCGACCGGTGTGCTCGGATCCTGCTCGCCCACGATCACCAACGTCGGCGCGGTAATCTCACGGATGCTTTCGCGCTGGTCCATATCGCGGATCGCCTCGCAGCAACCGCAAAAACCATCGACCGGCGTATTGAGTATCATTGAGCGGACTTTATCGACCTCCGCCGGCAGGCGCTCCTGACCCGCCTTGGTGAACCAGCGGCCGATGTGGGCGTCGACCATGCTCGCCATGCCTCCTTTGCGCACGGCCTCGATGAGCTCGTTCAAAAACTCGCGCGGCGTCATATGCGCGGCGGTGTCGCAGAGCACGAGCGATATCAGGCGATCGCCGTGCCGGGTACCCAGCATCTGGCCGACCATGCCACCCTTCGAGAGTCCGCAGAAATGGACCTCGCCGAGCCCCAGCGCATCCATCAGCGCCACCGCGTCCTCTGCCAGCATCTCGATGGAGTAGGGTCCTTTCGGTGCAGCCGACTGGCCATGCCCCCGGCTGTCGTAACGGAGCACGCGGTAGCCCGCCCCCACCAGCACGGGCACCTGGAGGTCCCACATGCTGAGATTGGTGGCGAGGGAATTGGAAAGCATCACGACCGGCCCCTGCTCCGCGCCGTCGAAGCGGTAGTGAAGGCTGGTTCCGTTCACTGCTATCAGTGGCATGGCGTCGTCCTGTGGTGTGGCTGGCGCCGCGTACTACCAGTGATCTCGAAATTGGGTTAATCAGCTCTTGTCACCCTGAGCGGAGCGAAGGGTCTCGCTGCGAACGCACCGAAATTGACTGTGGAAAGTCCCCGTTGCAATGCTTCGCTTCGCTCAGCATGACATCAGGTGCGGCCCAATGGGTTATTGAGACCGGCTCCAGGCAGGCGCGCGAGTCAATCGCGCAACGCACCTACTCCGCATAGGCCACCGCCTCCTCTCCCAGGATCATCTGCAGGGAAAGTTTGTAGGCGCGCAACGGGTGCTCCCCATTGCCCTTGATCAGCTTGAGCGCGTAGCGGGCCACGTTGATGCCGTCGCGCACGGTGTACCGCTCGCCGTTACGATGTGCGCGCTGGAGGAAATCGACCACGTATTGGAGAATCTCCTCTTCGGAAAAGGGCAGATTGTCCTTCAGTATGCGGTACTCCTCTTCCGTTTCAGGAAAATCGACCAGAATCTGGGGCTGGATGCGGGACTGGATGTATTCGGGAATTTCGAATGTCGATGCATCCTCATTCATCGTGGCGCAGAAGCGGAACTGCTCATGGGCCTTGATCTTGATGCCGGCGACGAGGGATTCCACGTAGCGGCGTGCGTCCAGCAGAGGCGCCAGCGAGGCCCAGCATTTTTCCCCCATGCGGTTGCCCTCGTCCAAGATGCACACGCCGCCGCGCAGCATGGCCGTGACCAGCGGACTGGCCACGTACTTGATGCGCTGATTGTCGGCGATGACGGGGGTGATGATCAGGTCCTCCGGCCGGGTGTCCATGGTCGCCTGGAACAGATACACCTCGCGCCCCATGGCACGGGCGGTGGCATAGGCCAGGGACGTCTTGCCGACGCCGGGCTTGCCCACCAGCCGCGGATGCAGCGGCAGATCCAACGGGTCCACGGTAAGCCACGCCGCCCGCAGCTGTTTTACCAACTCCTCCTGTCCGACCCAGTGGTGTTGGAACTCGTCGGGGTGAGCCAATTGCAGTTGCACCCCGTCGATGGTGAGCGTGGCTCGTTTGGTGTCGGATTTACTCTGGGATTTGGCCGGGGATTTGGACTTGGATTTGGTCTGGGATTTGGTATGAGAACTGGACATCGGCGACACCGAGGGCGCTGCCCGGACGCGGGCAGGAGAAACGCAATGACGCTGGTAGCGCCTGCCATAGTATTGATTTGCCCATGGAGCGTCAATCGAGGGTCGCCATATGCTCCGTTGTTAAATGCAACCGCGCATGGACGCAGATAAACGCAGACAAGAATAATATCAATTACTTATATCAGCGTCTGCTGGCGTTCGTCGGTTGTTGTAATGGAAGTGATTGGTATAACGGATGATTGGCCATATGTCGCAGGGTTGTACTAGGGGATGCGCGGGAACGGAGAACAAGCATCACCCCGTTAAGAAGACGGGTATTGACCTTCGGGCGTCGCAGAAAACGGGAGGCCGGGCCGAAATTTATGCGGGAACGAGATGGTTCGCGAGAGCCTCGTCGTGGCTGCCCGCCTCTGTGGGGACTGCGGCGGAATCATTCCCGGCGACGTTTCCATTGCCCGGGACAGTGGCCCGCGACTCGCGCGGGTAGTCGAATGCGATCACCGCATCGCCCAGAAACGCCTCCAACTCCTCCATGAATGCTTCGCCGGGGGCAACGGAAACCCCGGCGTCGATCAGCACTCGACTGCCATCCGCCGCAGCCACCTGAAAGCAGACAGCGCAGGTGCCGGGCGCCGTGGAGAGCAGCCCCACCAATCGCGGCAGTCTGTCCTCCTCGGGCAGGCGTGCCAGGGTGATCGTCATGCGGCTGGCCTCCCCGCTGCGGTAGCGGCTGAGCGACGTCACCTGGTCGGCACGGACGTTGATCTCCTCTTCCCGCACGTTGACTCTGCCTCGAATGAGAAGCGGTTCATCCTCCTGCAGCAGCCCGGCCACCTCGGCGTACAGTTTGGGAAACACGATCACTTCGATGGAGCCACGCAGGTCTTCCAGCCGCACGTTGGCTTGTTTCTCCCCGCTGCGGTTCATGCGCACGGTGAGGGCGGCGACCATCCCCGCCAGCAACACCTCCGTTTTGTCGGCGTACTCCCCCTCGCGAAGCTGGAGCGTCGAAACCGCCAGGTTGCCCACTTCGGAGCGGTACCGTTCCAACGGGTGCCCAGAGATGTAAAATCCCAGCGCCTCTTTTTCCAGCTTGAGGCGTTGGCGGGGATGAAGCTCCGCGGCGTCGGGCAATTCCACCCGCAACTCCAACGCCTCCGCCCCCTCCTCCCCGAGCAGGTCGAACAGGTTCTCCTGCCCCTCCACCTGGCTGTTGCGATAGCTCAGCCCGATCCGCACCAGACCCTCCAGACCCTCCAGCAACTGGGCGCGGTTGGGGTGGAGCGAATCGAAGCCGCCCCCCTTGATCAACCCCTCCAGCACGCGCTTGTTGACGCGGTGCAGATCGACCGCGCCGAGAAAGGTGGCCAGGTCATCGAAGCGGCCACCCGGCTGCGCGTCGCGCGCCGCCAGAATCACCGCGACGGCGTTTTCCCCAACGTTTTTCACCGCGGACAAACCGAAGCGCACGGCCGAACCGTCGATGGTAAAGTCGCTGCGGCTGTGGTTGATGTCCGGCGGCAGCACGGGCACGCCCATCTCCCGGCAATCGGCGATAATGTTCACCACCTTGTCGGTATTATCCATGTTGCTGCTCAGCAGGGCAGCCATGAACTCCACGGGGTAGCGGGCCTTCAGGAAGGCCGTCTGGTAGGCGATCAGGCCGTAGGCGGCGGAATGGGATTTATTGAAGCCGTAGCCGGAAAAGTAGTCGATCTTGTCGAAAATGTTCGAAGCCTCCTCCCGCGGTATGCCTTTACGGGTGCAGCCCTCCACGAACTGATCGCGTTGCTGCTCCATCTCGGCGGGTATCTTCTTGCCGATCGCGCGGCGCAGCAGGTCGGCCTCACCTAAAGTGTAGCCGGCCAGCACCCGCGCCGCCTCCATCACCTGCTCCTGATAGGCCATTACCCCGTAGGTTTCGCGCAGTACGGGCTCAAGCAACGGGTGCAGCGTTTCGGAGCGATCCCCCGCGCTCTTGCGCCTGACGAACTCGGCGGTCATGCCCGAGCCCAAGGGCCCGGGCCGGTACAGGGCCAGGGTGGCCACGAGGTCTTCGAAGGTTGTCGGCTTGAGGTCCATCAGCAATCGTCGCATACCGCCGGATTCAAGCTGGAAGACGCCGGTGGTGTCGCCCCGACACAACAGGGCGTAGCTGGCCTCGTCGTCCAGGGGAATCTCGTCGATATCCAGCGCATTTTCCCCCGGCGGCCGGTTGCCGTTGATGAGGGCTTCGGCTTTTTTGATAATGGTGAGGTTGAGCAATCCCAGGAAGTCGAACTTCACCGCACCCTGGTGCTCGGCCCACTTCATCGAGTACATGGACTGTATGCCTTCGCCCTTGGCCGGCGAGCACACCGGCAGCACCTCCTGGATGTCGGTATTCATGATGATCAAGCCCGCGGCGTGCGTGGAGAGGTTGGAGTTGAGCCCCTCCAGCGCCTTGCCGCAGCGAATCAACGTCTTCTCGTTCTCCTCGCCTTCCCGCTCCAGGCGAGCCAGTTCCGGCTCCAGATCGATGGCTTCCTGCAGTGTGATGCCCAGCTTGTCGGGGATGAGCTTGGCGATCCTGTCCGCCTGGCTGTAAGGGAAGTCCAGCACGCGCGCCACGTTGCGCAGGGCCGCTTTGGCGCCCAGCGAGCCGAACGTGGAGATCTGGCAGACCTTTTCCGCGCCGTATTTGCCGCGTACGTAGTCGATCACCCGATCGCGGCCATCCACATCGAAGTCGATATCGAAATCCGGCAGGCTCACCCGTTCCGGATTTAAAAAGCGCTCGAAAAGCAGTCCGTGGTGGATCGGATCGAGGTTGGTGATGCGAAGCGCGTAGGCCACCAGCGAGCCTGCGCCCGAGCCCCGCCCCGGGCCGACCCGCACGCCGTCGTCCTTTGCCCAGTTGATAATGTCCGCCACGATGAGGAAGTAACCGGCGTAATTCATCGAGGTGATCACGCCCAACTCGTATTCGAGCCGCTCCAGGTAGGGCGCGCGGGACGCCTCGCGCTGTTCCTCGGCAATGCCGTAGCGTCGCTCCAGCAGCGCGAAGCGCAGTTGCACTCCTTCGGCCGCCTGCTTGCGGAACCACGCCTCTTCGGTGAATTCGTCGGGCGTGTGGTACTGCGGCAAATAAAACGTGTCGCATTCCAGCGAAAGCTCGCACATATCCGCGATGGCCCCGGCGTTGGCGTAAGCTTCCGCGGGATAGGCAGCCAGCGCCTCGCGCATCTCCTCGGGCGACTTAAGGTAGAGCCCCTTGTCGACGAAGGGGGTTACGCTGGGATCGGTCACCTTTTGCTGCCTGCCGATAAGTTGCAACAGGTAGTGCGGGTAAGCCTCCTCCGGGGTCAGGTAATGGCAGTCGTTGGTACCGACCAGCGGCAGGCCCAGGTCGGCAGCCAGGGCGACGAGCTGGTCATTGGCCCGCCGCTGTTCCTCCAGCCCGTGATCCTGAATTTCCACGTAGAAGCGGCCATGGAACACCTGCCCGTACCAGCGCGCCGTTTCCCGCGCAAGCTGCGCATCGCCTGCCAGCAAGGGCTTTTTCAGCACGCCGCCTGCGCTGGAGGACAGGGCGATCAGCCCCTCGTTATACTGCTCGAGCAGTTCCTGATCGATGCGGGGAAAGCCGTAGTGCTTGCCTTCGGTGTAACCCAGGCTGGCCAGCCGGATCAGGTTGCGATAGCCGGTGCGGTTCTGGCACAGAAGCAGCAGATGCCTGGCGTTATGCCCCGGGCGGTCATACTTGCGCCGGGTGCGCGAACCCTCCGCGATATACGCCTCGATGCCGATGATGGGCTTTAGGCCGGCATGTTTCAGCGCCTCGTAAAACTCGATCGCACCGAACAGGTTGCCGTGATCCGTGATCGCGCAGGCGGAAAAGCCTCTGTCCAGCAACGCCTTGGGCAATTCCTTGATGCGGATCGCACCATCGAGCAGCGAGTACTGAGTATGCAGATGCAGGTGGGTGAACGTGGCGTTCATGCGTCATCCTCTACGCGTCTCAAGGGGCAATCCCGCCCCGTACTGCGATTGGTTCCAGCAAATATCTCCGTTGAGAAGCTCCAGCGAATCACCCGGTGCGTGGCGCTCAGGCGAGGCCGATGTCCGCAAGCGGAAGATATGCGGCTTAGGGCCAGTCGGCGGTGAAGCCCGCACCTACAGCGTCGCCACGATCGTGCGGGAGCCTGCGCCGTCGCGGTTGTTCGCCAGGGGGTCGCCTCCCAGCCAATGGCCTGCGACCCTATCCAGGTTCGACCGCAGCCCCGCGCACCGGTCAGCGAAACATGTCGCGCTCCATCAGCGCGCGCGAATTTTTGATCAGGTGCGCCCGCTGCCGCGCATCCTTCAGCGCCGAGAAGAGCCGGGTTTCCAACTCTCGCTGCGATTCGGTCCAGTCGTATAGCTTGATGTAGCCGGACTTCAGGTTGTCGGCGATGCGGGAGGGTATACGGCGGGGATTGACCGAGCTTTTGCCGTGATCCTGGTGGTTGGGCAGGCGCATGGCGACCAGGCCGGCAGGCCGCGAGCCTATCTTATTGAGGGCCGCGGCGATCTCCCAATCCACTTTCCTGCTGCTGTAGGTTTTCGGCCCGAGGAGCACCACCGTCACCGTTTCGGGCGTCAGGAAACCCTTCGCCGCAAGGTCGTCGATGTAGGATTGGCCCGTCTCGGCCTGGATCTGTGCGGGCCGCACCATGTTGCAAGCGAATGCGCGGCCGAACACGTCGTCGAATCGGACGCGCCAGTATTCCTCGCCGGCGTCATAGCTCAGAAAAATATCCGGCATGTTGGAACCATGACCATGAACGGTATCACCCAAGCATGGGAATTACCCTGCCCAGGCAAATGCTCAAGCACACTGCGCGCGATCACCCGCTATAAATGGTTGTTTGCCATCCGCGAGATTGGCGGATTCAACCTGCGAGATGTCCAGAATAGTGTACCGTACCCCGAACCTCACTGCACATTAGCAAATAGCTTCTGGAGGTGAAACCCCGCTGAAAGGCAGCATGTTTGCGAGGCCCCGTGTTAAGGGCGGCTGTTCCCGCGCCTCGCCGGCCAGGGCGAATCATGCCGTGCCCGCGCTGCATTTCCCGCAGGCGGCGCCCGCGCCGTATTCCCCGCAGGCTGCGCCCATTTTTCGGCCCCCGGATGCAAAGGAGCACGGCCCCGCGATGGTTGCCATTCGGGAGCAAAAGGCACATATTGACGCGATTCTCACAGGCTGGCGAGCGCAGGGCATCCTGGCCGCGGTGCCGTTTTCGAGCGATGCCGTCCCGGGGCGGGGGGCGCTGCACGTAATTGATGAACGATGTGGGAACCACCGGAGGATAAGGCGATGATCGGTGATCGAATTGAGGTCAACATTTCGGGTGGGCTCGATATTCCCCTCCCGCGCATGGTGCCGGTGCGGGTGAACATAGCGTCAGCCCACATTGCGGATATATCCGGCGCCGTCGTTGAGCAGTTGAGTCAGCAGCAGATCCGCGACAAAATCAAGCCCGGCATGACGATCGCGGTTGGATGTGGAAGCCGGGGTGTGGCCAACATCGCGGAGGTGGCCAAGGCTGTGGTTGCCGGAATCAAGGCCCTGGGGGGGAATCCGTTCATCTTTCCCGCCATGGGCAGCCACGGCGCGGCAACGGCCGAGGGTCAGCGCGGCGTTTTGGAGAGCTACGGCATCAGCGAGGATTACGCCGGGTGCCCCATCCGGGCGACCATGGAGACCGACGAGCTCGGACGGCTGGAGGACGGCACGCCGATATACATGGATCAGTTCGCGTCCCAGGCCGACGGCGTCGTGCTCATCAACCGCATCAAGCCCCACACCAATTACCGTTCCGATATCGAGAGCGGGATCGTCAAGATGATGACC
>JACZVE010000127.1 GCA_022572825.1 SAR324 cluster bacterium | reverse complement strand
GTAGTACTACACTCTGAGTTTCAGCCACAGATAAACACAGATGAACACTGATACAAACAATTTCAACCGCGTAGATCAGCGTGGACCCGTGTCCTCCTGTGGCTGCAATTTCGTAAGTATCTGTAATCACTCATGGCGTTCCATAACTGACATAATAGAATTAGTCGTATGGAGTTATAGGTCGATCGTGAAAAGCCTAATGCTGCGGGGGAAGTGGCGCGCGACACGCAGTGGCTGCAGCCCCGCGAACGTGGCGCGGCTGATCGGGCAGCGCATTCGCAATGCGTAGGCCGGCGGTTCGAGGACGGGCCGGGGGCTCTGGGGTTTCAGGAGCAATAGAATCCCTATTCCAATCCCATCAGCCGGGAAAGCATCTCTTTCATTTCCAGCCGATCCGCTTCGCCGAGTCTTCCCGCCTTTCTCAGGATGAGCTGAGGGTCCAATGTGAACAGCTTCATGCGCACCCTGGAAGCGGAAGGCAGGCCTGCCGTCCGCAGGTCGGAGATGGGAACATCGAGGGGCCAGGGAGCGTGCTTCTGGCTGGTGATCATGGCCAGCACCGAATGGCCGGCGGGAGTATTAAAGGCTCGTGCATCCGAAATCACCAGGGCGGGACGGCGTTTGCTGGCGGCGCGGTCGCTGAACGGAAAGGGGACAACCACCACATCGTATGCCTCAAAGATCACGATACGCCTCTTCGTCCTCCTCACCGCTCCATTCGCTCAGCGTTCCTTCCAACGCCTCCGCGAATTCCAGGTCAATCCACCGTGCTTTCCGTACCCGGATCTTCTCCCCCTCGAAGTCAAACGCAATGGCGTCGCCGGCTTGCAAGTGCAGAACCTCGCGCACCGATTTTGGGATCGTCGCCTGGTACTTACGGGTCAGTTTGCTGGTTGCCGTCCGCATGTCTTTCCCTCCCAATGCCTTTTGGTAATACTCGCATTACCCATTACTGATTGCAATCGTCAAAATTCGACCTCCTCTCCGGTACCGGGAATCCTTTCCGGGGGGGAACTGCTCCTCGTCCAAAACGGCGCCGTGGGCCACGCACGCACGGCGTTCACCGATGCGCCGCAACCCGAGCGCAGGCGCCGGCTGGTGCGGCTGTGGTTCCGCGAGCGGGGCCGGCTCAGCTACGATGGGTAGTAATTTGAATTATACGTCAATCGTGCAAAAGCCTAATGCTGCGGGGGCAGCGGCGCGCGACACGCAAGCGCCGCGGCCCCGCGAACGTGGCGCGACTGATCGGGCAGCGCATTCGTAATACGTAGGTTGGCGGGTCGAGTGCGCCTGTAGGTGAGAGAATTCTGATAGAAAGTCCCTGCCCTCGCCCCACATCCCCCACTCCGCGCTCGTCCCACGCCGCGAAGCTCTTGCCTGATAGGGGTTGCCGGAGGAAACGACGACAAGCCGTCCTGCCTCCAAGGCCGCGAAACAAGTCTGTCCTAGGACAACCCCAGCAGGAAAGAAACGCACTCATCCGCCGCTTCGACATGGCAGTCGTGTCCGGTGGGGAGGTCTACATACGGCCAACCCTCCTTTTGCGCTTGAGCGGCAAACGGCCCGAATACTTCCCGGAGCCTGTAGCCGTCGGCCGTACATGCAACGTATGCTCGCTTCAGTCCCGTAGCGGCGTGCTTCGGGAGTTTTACGGGCGTTTTGAAACCTGCCATTTGAAAATCGCAGAGCTTAGTTCGGACGAAATCCCGCGCAGGTCCTTCCTTCAGTGCCCATAGATCAAGCCGCTCTTCGAAGCCCGGCAATCTCCAACCGTCCCCAAGTTCATTGGCCTGTCGGTCGAGAGCGTCTTGAAGCCACGGCGGGAAAAACTGAAAGGCGGTCTGGCCGTCCTCTGGAACAAAGGCATCTACATAGACTAGGGTCGACAAGCGTTCCGCTGCAAGTTCGGCGACAGCGGTAATGACCATGCCTCCGTAGCTGTGTCCGACAAGGATGACGTCTTTCAGATTTTCGAACTCCAGTACGCCCAACACATCCCTGACATGAATTTCAGGGTTTATATCGGAGCGCAGCTCATACCGCCTGATGCCCGCCCCGGAAAGAGTCGGAACGAATACGCTGTGGCCTTTGGTTCGCAGGCCCTCTTCGACAAAGGCCCATGTGGAAGCCCCTTGCCATGCGCCATGTATAAGTACATACGATGCCATATGCCCTCCTCCGGTTATCCGTTCTCCTAATTCTACAATGTTAGTTTCAGCCGCCGATAAACGCGGATGAACACTGATACAAACAATTTCAACGGCTTAGATCAGCATGAATCTGTGTTCAACTGTGGCTGCAATTTCGTAAGTATCTGTAATCACTCATGGCGTTCCATAACTGACATAGTTGTACTATTTAGATCGGTGTTTATCGCCGTTTATCCGTGGCTGCATTTTAGGCTGCATCCAATAAGGTCGTATTTTGGCTAGCCTGGATTCGCGAGAAACTCGCTCATGGCCATGCGGCGTTCCTCGCGCCGCGCCATATCCCGGAGCACCACTTCGCCCCTGGCCAGCTCATCGGGCATCAGCAGCACGGCCTTGCGCGCCCCGATCTCGTCCGCGCGCTGCAGGGCGCGCTTGAGCTTGCGGAAGGAAAATTCCGAATCTGCCCGCAGGCCCGCTTTGCGCAAAGCCTGGCTGAGGGTGAGCGCCTGGGGCACCTGTGCCTCGGAGAAGGGGATCACGGCATAATCGATCTGCGAGGACAGCACCGGTAACAGGTCCAGCTCCGCCAGCAGCTCCAAAATCACCACATCGCCGAAGCCGAAGCCGATGGCGGGGATCGACTCCCCTCCCAAGGCGGACAGCAGCGAGTCGTAGCGCCCCCCGCCGCAGATGGCGCGCAGATTCACGCCCGTATCGCGGATTTCGAAGACGGTTCCCGTGTAGTACGACAGGCCCCGCACCACGGTGATGTCGAACAGCGCGTAGCCGCCGTATCCGACGGCGTCCAGCATATCCAGGAGTTGCCGCAGTTCCTGCAGGGCCGCGGTCTTGCCCAGGCGGCCCTGCACCTGCTCCAGGGTGTCCATGCGCAGCAGCTCGTTCAGGCCGTCGATCTGGCCTTTGCCGAGCCCCTGCTCCGCCAACTGCCGCTCCAACGCCTCCGGCGCCAGCTTGTCCCGTTTGTCCATGACCACCATCACCCCCACGTGCTGCTCCGCGGGCACGCCAAGGTGTGCCAGCACCGAGCCCAGTATACGGCGGTCGTTCAGGTGCACCTGGACGCGGGAAGGGCTCAGCCCCATCTTTTCCAGCGATAGGATCAATACCGAGAGCACCTCCACCTCGGCCACCAGACGGGACTGGCCGATCACGTCCGCGTTCCACTGGTAGTGCTCTCGCCTGCGGCCGCGTGTCATGCGCTCGTAGCGAAAGCACTGGGCGACGGTGAACCACTTGAGGGGAAAGGTGAGGGCGTTCTTGCGCTGCAGGATCAACCGGGCCAGGGTCGGGGTCATCTCCGGCCGCAGCGCGATGCGGCGCCCGCCTTTGTCTTCGAACGAGTAGAGTTGCTCGGTGATCTCCTCGCCCGCCTTGCGCACGTACAGTTCCTCGTGCTCCAGCACACACGCGTCGTACTCCTCGAAGCCGAACTGGCGCGAGCTCTCACGCCAGATGTCGAACAGCCAGTTCCGCAGCCGCAACTCGGCCGGATAGAAATCCCGGGTGCCCCGTACTGGTTGCAGGCTGATGGTCATGGCAGTGCAGGCCTCAGTGCAAGCCGTCCTGATTGCTGAATGATGAGTCGAGGAACCCTACCCGCGAAATGGGGTGCCCTGGAATACACCGGCCTTTAGTGAACCGTGCTCAGTTCCCCCAGAAGTTCATTTCCGAACCTTTCGATCTTGCGCCCACCCATCCCGTAGACCTCCAACAATTCGTCCCTTGTCCGGGGATTCCTGAGACAAATGTCATTCAATGTTTTATTGCTGAACACCATAAACGCCGCAATATCGTTTTCCCGTGCATATGCTTTGCGCCAGGCACGGAGGACTTCCATGCGGTGCTGCACGTGCGGCGTGAGAGAGGCGTCGAGCATCGCATTGCGCGATGAACGTCTTTGGCGCTTCGCTCTCTGCGGTTTTTTCGCCAGGCCCGCCACCTGAATCGCACGGGTGGACGCGGGCGCGCAAATATCGCAGTGGCCGCATCCGTGAATTCTTTGCACGTCTTGGAAATAGGCGAGTATCTCCTCGTGCCGGCACTCGCCGCCTTCGGCGTACTGGATCATCGTGTTCAGAGCGCTCCAGCGGTAACGGATGACCTCCGCGGGCGCATCGGATTCGCGTATGAAATAGGACTGCAGGCCCTTGTCTTTCCGCAGGTAGAGCAGCAAACAGGTGGAGTCTTCCCCGTCCCGGCCGGCCCTGCCGATTTCCTGATAATACGATTCCAGATTGCCGGGAATTTGAAAGTGCACCACCAGGCGCACATCGGGATGGTCGATGCCCATGCCGAACGCATTGGTTGCCGTCAGGATGCGGATGCGCCCCTCGGCAAAGTCCTGCTGGATACCGCTGCGCTGTTCGGCGCTGAGCCCTGCGTGGTAATAACCTGTTCCCGGGAAGTCCGGCGCCAGCCAACCGGCGAGCTCCTCGCAGCCCTTCCGCGTGCCGCAGTATACGATCACCCGGCCGACGGGATTCTGCCGGAGCGCCTGTCTCAAAATCACCAGCTTGTGCGTCTCGTCCTCGCAGGCAACCACTTGATAATACAGGTTGGGGCGGTAAAAACCATGGATGTGTTTTTGTGGGTTGCGCAGATTCAGGCGGGTCGAGACGTCCGTGATCACCTGGGGGGTCGCCGTCGCGGTCAAGGCCAGCATCGGCACGTCCGGGCGCAACTGACGCAGCAGCTCCAGGCGCGAATAGTCCCGGCGGAAGTCGTGGCCCCAAACGGAGATGCAGTGTGCCTCGTCGATGGCGAACAACGTCAGTTTCCGCTCCCCGATCCAGCCGGCGAAACCCGCCTTCTGCACGCGCTCCGGAGATAAATAGAGGAGAAAGGAGGGGCTGGTCTCGATTTCGGCGAATATCGCCTTTTTTTCCGGCTGGGACTGGCCGGAATGAATGCATCCGGCGGGAATCCCAAGCTTTCTCAGTGCCGCCACCTGATCGTTCATGAGGGAAATAAGCGGGGAAACCACGAGCACCAGGCCATCTTTCACCAGGGCGGGCAATTGGTAACAAAGGGACTTGCCGCCCCCGGTGGGCATGATGGCCAATGTGTCCTGGCCGGCGAGCACTGAGTTCAGTATTTCCCACTGTCCCTTGCGGAACGCCTGCAAGCCGAAGCGCTTCCGCAAGGTGCTGATGGGCGATTGTGCATCCGCCATGAGGGGCCGGTGCTGGATGGGTTCGGTGATGGGCGCCGACGCAGCCGTGCCGGCGCGAGTATCGGGTAGAACCGGCACCGGGCGTGGGGACTCGCCTCCGGCCTGCTCTGTCGCCGGTCACGCCCAAGGCAGAACGTAGAACATGATCGCGAAATAGTGACAGATGCAGCCCGTCAGCACAAACACTTGCCACACCGCATGATTGAAGGGAATCCGCGGCGAAAGGAAAAACAGGGTGCCGACGCTGAAGGCCAGTCCGCCCAACACCAGCCAGAGGATCCCGAAGGCGGGCAGTGCTTTCACCAAAGGGTAAATGGCGATCAGCACCA
The DNA here is from genome assembly GCA_022572825.1 of SAR324 cluster bacterium. Classification (GTDB taxonomy): domain Bacteria; phylum SAR324; class SAR324; order SAR324; family JACQKK01; genus JACZVE01. The sequence continues at coordinate 2,362 of JACZVE010000127.1, read as the reverse complement.
ACCACCCCATCGCGAGGTATATCAGTGTTGACGCCAACTCGTATCGATTGACGGCAAACGGTTTCCAGACGATCCCCAGCACCGCCAACCCCCACACCGTCCCGAACAGGCTCCAGCCCCATCCCCCATTCAGGGACACCAGGGTAAAGGGCGTATAGGTGCCGGCGATGAGCAGGAAGATCGATGCATGATCGACGATCTTGAGCACCTGCTTGCGCCGCGGGTGACGCGTTCGATGGTAGAGGGCCGAGGTTCCATAGAGCAGCAGCAAGGTCGCGCCGTAGACGCTGGAACTGACGATATGCCAGGCGTTCCCGATGCTGGCGGAGACAACGATGAGCACCGTAATTCCAACCGTGCTGAGCAGCAGGCCGACCCCCTGAATTACGCTGCTGACGCTGTCCTCGAGGAGGGTCTGACCCGACACGGGGCTGACGCGCGAGGGGTTGACCGGGTAGCTCATGCGAACGGTCGAGGAGGTACTAGAGATGGAACCGCTCCATTGAAGAATTGCGCTTAACGCCAGTGCTGCGCCACGTGCGGGGTATGCGGCGGGCGATCATTGCGCTCGTACCGCGAACATTCGCCCGGCGAGGCCAGACTGCGAGCTTGCGCCCACCTCGCGCCGCCCAGCCCATACGGGCGCCGTGCGCAGCGACCGCTCGCACTGCCGCGGGCGGGAAGAATCCCAAATCGGTCGAACAGATCCACCAGGTAGGCGGCTTTTCTGATCAAGGCAATGCGGGCAATCAGCCCGCCTGCCAGGATCAGACCACCCGCGGCCACCATCACGGCCAATCGTGCTGCGGGGAAGAAAAAAGCCAACGCCAGTAACGCTACCGGCAGCAGGTGGCCCACAGCGACGATACCCACCTGGTAGCATCGCCGCCGCAGCACGGCGACGGAGTGGGCAAAGGTGGCTGTTCGCGCGGGCGTTGCCAGATAGCGCAGCCACACTGCCAGGTCGGCCAGCAACAGCATGATGGCCACTGCCAGCCAGGCCGATGGCGGGGGAAAGCGCTCTCCCAGCAGACCGGCCAGCACCAGCAGGACGCCACAGCCGAAAGCCAGCCCGGAGCTGATGAAGTACAGCGGCATGATCGCCACGTTCCAGGCCGGCACGCCCTTAGCCTTGGAAAGGATCAGGCCCTGGGAGAGCATGACGCCCAGCCCCGCGGATGCGGCCACCGCCTGCACCGGCGGACTCTGCCAGAACAGCGTATCCAGCAGTGCCAGCGCCATGAAAACCATCGCGAAGGCAGACTCGCGCGACATCCAGGAGCGGCGCAGGTTACGCAACACATTGAAGCCCCGCAGCGGCCGGCCGGCCTCCGCTGCGACCGACAGCAGCCCCGCGAGCACCAGCGCCGGGCCCAGCAGCCCTGCCCAGTGGTGCGGATTCAGCGCGGAAAGCGAAATCCCCGCCAGCGAGCCGAGCGGATCGCCAGGGTCGATCAGCGCTGCGGTGGTACCCTGCAACCAGCCGAACACCACCGCCAGCAGGTACAGCCCCGCGCCGGTGGGGCCGCAGAAGAAGTTGGCGGCGGCCAGTCCGTGCCAGGTGTGCTGAAGCTGCGGCGCGCGGGGGGCAATGGCAGGGGGATTGAGGTGGTACACGGACGGGGCGGTGTCCAGGTGCTCCAGCATGCGCACGGCTCCGCCCTGCTGCGCGATCATCCTGGAGATCGTGCTCTGCGGGTCGTCCAGATCGCCGAAGCGGATGGCGTCGGCGATGCAGGAGGAGGCGCAGACGGGGGTATACTGCTGATGCTCGCCAGGGATGACGCCTTCCGGGGCGTCGTCGAACTTGTGAAAGCAAAAATGGCATTTGGTGCAGATGCCCACGCGACCAGGATCGTAGATCATCGCCTCCGGTGGGCTCGCCTCCCCGAAATAGTAACGCTCGCTGGAGACCGGATGCCGTGCCTGATAGGGGCATGCCACCACGCAGGAGCCGCAGCCGATGCAGAGGTCGTCGTCGATCCAGACGATCCCGTCGGGGCGCACCTTGGTGGCGGTAGTCGGGCAGGCATCGTAGCAAGGCGGATCGGCGCAATGCATACAGGTCAGGGGGAAAAAGGTGCGATCCACCTCCGGGAACGTTCCGCTTTCCAGGTCCAGTACCGTGCGCCAAAGGGTACCCGGCGGCAGCCCGTTTTCCATCTTGCAGGCGATGGTGCAGGTCTGGCAGCCGACGCACCGGTTGATGTCGATCACCATGCCCCATTTTTGGCCCGAAACCTGGTTCACGAGGCGTATTTCTCCGGCGCCCGGGGCGGGCCTTCGCCGGGGCTGACCTTGACCCGGACGATGCCGGAGCCGCTGCCCGTCGACTCGGTCAGCGCCAGCGAAAGTGCGGTCA
>JACZVE010000126.1 GCA_022572825.1 SAR324 cluster bacterium | reverse complement strand
CGGAGCACGGGCGACCGCAGGCGCGGCGGTGCGAAAGTCCAGCACCACCCGTGGCGGCGCGGGCAGCACGAGGGATTTCACCCGCAGCTCCTTGCGCTTCACGCGGATGCGCAGCAGGGTATCCGGCCCGTCCATATCCACGCTCACCACGGCGATGCGGGCGTCCTCCACTTGCGCCGGATCGGTCAGCTGAGGCGTGACGCCGCGCAACCGCACCAGGTACAGCGCACCCTCACGACGCTCCTCGATCGCCGGCCGTCCGGTCAGGTCCAGCACCAGGCGCGAACCTCCACGATGGTCGCCCAGACGGATACCCCTCAGCGCGATTGCCGGGGCAAGGGGCGCCGGCTTCAGCCCCAGCACCATTTCCCGCGGGGGCGCGCCGGCGACGACCTGATAGGTCAGGTGGGGGGTGCGCAGCCGGATCTTCGCCCAGGTATCGCGCCCGTCGATTTCCTCGAAGGCGATGCCGACCAGCATCGGATCGTTGTAGGCAAATTCGCGCTGGGCATCGGGAAACGCCGCGCGCGCGCCCGCGAACTTGACCACGACGACCCGCTTCGCCAGGTTGGCGACGACTTCGTAAGGTGTGGGCGAGGAGAGCAGGAAATGCAGGTTGAGTTGCTCACCCTCTCTGCGCAACCGAATTGCCGTGATTTCGACGAGGGGTGTACCCTCTAAAGGGGGCGTGGTCTGCGCGGCAACGTTCGCGGCCAGTAGGACCAGCACTGCCAGCGATGCGAAGCGTCTCCACCGGCGCGGGCTTCCTGCCATCGCGTTGGTGAAGCGTGCCGGGCTTGCTCTCGAGTCATCCATGGGCCCTTGCGGGAGCACTTCCGGTCTCGTCCTGAGACCGGGCCGTCCGCCGGCGGGAGGCGAACGATGTTTTGCCGTCACACCCAATGAGGCGATCGCATTGGCGAGACTTCCACACCGCGTCAGGTGGAGCCCTTCGGTGGCGATTCCTCGCTGGGCGCGGCCGTATCCTCCCTACTGCCGGGGGCACGCCTGGCAACCTTCGGCAGCGCGCGGGCGTCCCGTTCGCCGTCCATCATGTGGCAGTATCCGTCGAACTCCGCACCGCCCTCGATCATGATGCCGCCTGTGTAGATATCGCCTTTCACATAGCCGGATCGGAAGATTTCCACCCGTTGCGGGGCGCGCAGATTTCCCTCCACCTTGCCGCTGATCAGCACCGAATCCGAGACGATATTACCGGTCACGGTGGCCTGCTGATTAATGATCAGGATAGAGCCGCTGCCGGGTTCGGAAATGATGTCTCCCTTCACCACGCCGTCAATCCGCAAGGTTCCGGTAAACCGGATCGATCCTTCGAAATGCGTATCGATGCCGAGCAGCCCGATGTCCTTGGAAGCGGCGGAGGTGTCGTTTTTATTTCGGCCGAACAATCGCCTCTTATGCGCTGGAGAATTGTTGGGTTCGGGACGCCGGTTGATCCTGGTCGAACAGATCCCGCTCCAGCTCATAGCGTTCCTTCAACAACAGGCCGCCCCGGACGGAAAAGAGATACAGCGTGACGTGTGTGAAGTATTCTTGCGTCGACTGCCGCCTGACCCTGCGACGGAAGGTCACGGCGTCTCGAATGCGGGTGAATCGGATGCCGGACTTGTAGGTTTGCGGAAATCCCTCCGCATTGGTATTCACCGTCGGTGTGGCGATGAAGTGCGCGGGTTCCCGTTCATCGTTCTCGAAGATGGCGAACAAAAATCCGCCGCGATTGCTGGACGGATCGCCTTGGTTCTTCAGCCGGAAGCTCACCTCCACGATCTTCGCCCGCACGCGGGTGGTCAAGGAAACGACCCGGATCGGCGGCTCATACAGCTCTTCCCCACGCCTGGCGGACGCCGCCAAGGGCGCTTTTCCCGAATCGCCGGTCCCTTGGCGCATTCGTGCGGCAAACGCGCTTTCTTTGGCCTCGTAGGCTGCCTGGCTGGCGGAAAGAAGCTGCTCCTGCAAGGCATCGCGCTCCTCCCTGAGCTGCTGGCGATCCAATTCCATCTGCTGAACGCGACGGTAGGTGAGAACATACATCACGCTGAATGCCGTGAGCACGACGATAAGCACCATGCAAACCGCACCGCCCGCATAGACGCGCCAGGCGGGCATGCTCCAGGACAACGGACGCCCGTAGTTTTTTGATATAATGAAGGTAATGCTGTCATGCACCTTCATTCCATTCCCTTGCTCCGCCCGCTAACGGGATGATACACAATTGGTGGGCCGCTGACGAGCAGCCTTCCATGGCCAGCAGCGGGCGAATCCGTTCCTCGCGACTCTCCCGGCGAATTTCCGTATCCGCGCTTTTGCATGCAAACTAAATGATATATAAAAGATTTTCGTCTCCAAGGCAACGCCCCCGCCCGCACGGGCGGCTCCGCAAGGCGCGTACGCGGAGAGCCATGCGCGGGGCCGCGCGCATCCGGGAGCACCACACCGTTAGGCGAGCGCAGGCATGCGATTCTCCGTATTGAAGGCGGGCACCGCCTCTCGCGTCACGCGGGCGCGGGTTGGCGACTTCGACGCCATGTTCATCCGCCTGTTGTCGCAGCCGGGCCAGCAGTGGGAGGTGCACGATGTGGAGCACGGCGAGTTCCCCCAATCGCCTCGGGACTATCATGGATTCGTGATCACCGGCAGTGCCGCGTCGGCATACGACGACGAGCCCTGGATTCGTGATCTGCTGTCCTTCGTGGGAGAGGCCTACCACGAGGGGGTGCCGCTGCTGGGCATCTGCTTCGGCCTGCAGGTTGTCACACAGGCCTTGGGAGGCGAGGTAGGGCCAAACCCGCAGGGCTGGGACCTGGGTCTGGCGGAACTGACCCTCACCGGGCGCGCGCTGGCCTTCGCACCGCTGGCCGGTGCACCGTCACCGATCCGCATCCTGGAAACGCATCAGGACGTGGCCACGCGGCTTCCCAACGGCGCGGTGCCGCTGGCTTACAGCCATCGTACCCGCCACGAGCTGTTCACGCTGGGCGAGCGCGTGCTCTGCCTGCAAGGCCATCCCGAAATGGACGACGAGACTGTGCGGGAGCTGATCGAAAAGCGGCTGCAGCGCGGATTGCTGGACCCTGCGCGGGCTGCGGAGGGGCTGGCCTCACTTGGGCCGGCCCCACACCGGAGATTTCTCCAGACCTGGCTGCGCAAGTACTTGCGGGATGGTCGCTTGCCGGTTGCGGCATAGAACACGTGCGGCCGGGAGCCTGAATTCAATGCAGCGCCTCCAGTTCCACGCACGCTCCCTGCTGCAGGGCTTCCAATCCCACGAGCGGGTCTTCAGCATCACGGTCGCGGTCGCCATCGGCGTCCTCGCCGGTTTTGCCGCCATCGCCTTCCAATACATGATCTTCGGCCTCAGGGGCGTGTTCGGGATGTCCCAGGAATCCGCCCGCGAAGGCGTGCAAGGCGCGTTTTGGATGTTGCCGGAATATACCGCCGAGCTGGCCGGCCTCGCGGGACTGGGAATCGTCCTGTCCCCGGTGATCGGCGGGCTGATCGTGGGACCCCTCATTCATCGCTTCGCGCCGGAGGCACGCGGCCACGGGGTCCCGGAAGTGATGGCGGCGGTGCTCACCAAGGGTGGATATATTCGCCCACGGGTCGTGGCGGTGAAAGCGCTGGCTTCCGCGCTAACGATCGGTTCGGGCGGATCGGTGGGGCGGGAAGGCCCCATCGTTCAAATCGGATCGACCATTGGATCCACCCTGGGCTATCTGCTGCGTCTGCCACCCAGATTGATGCGCATCTTCGTCGCCTGCGGTGCCGCGGGGGGCATCGCGGCCACCTTTAACGCACCCATCGCCGGCTCCCTCTTCGCCGTGGAGATCATCCTGGGCGACTTCGGCTTCGTCCAGTTGGCGCCGATCGTGACCAGCGCGGTCACGGCGACGGTGATTTCCCGGGGTCTGGTGGGCAACTTCGCCGCCTTCGAGGTGCCGCCCTACGAGCTGGTCAATCCCTTCGAGCTGCTGCCCTATATCGGGCTGGGCTTGGCCTGTGGCTGCGTGGCGGTGGTGTTCATCCGGCTGCTGGATCGGATGGAAAATCTCTTCGATCAGCGGCTTCGCCTGCACGATGCGCTAAAGCCGGCGCTCGGTGGACTGGTAATTGGCTTGATCGGGCTGTTTTTCCACCAGATATTCGGCGTGGGCTACGAGGCTGTCGGCGCGGCTTTGCAGGGCAATCTTCCTGTCCTGCTGCTGTGCGCGCTCATATTCGCCAAGCTGATTGCCACCACGGTCACCCTGGCCTCCGGGGGCTCGGGCGGGATCTTCGCCCCCTCGCTCTTTCTCGGCGCGATGGTGGGCGGCTTGGTAGGCAAGGCCGCCGGCGCGATTCTGCCGGGACTGACCGCCTCCAGCGGCGCCTACTCTCTGGTCGGCATGGCGGCGATGGTGGGCGCCACGACGCACGCGCCCATCACCGCGATCATGATCATCTTCGAGCTGACCAACGACTATCAGATCATCCTGCCCCTGATGATCAGCACGGTCATCTCCGTGCTCACCGCCAGCACCCTGTGGCGGCAATCGATCTACACGCACAAGCTGCAGCGCAAGGGCATCGAGATCGACTATGGCTTGGAGGGCAACCTGCTGAAAAACGTGCGGGTGCGCGACATGATGCGCAAGGAGTTCGAGCAGGTGCCGCAGGATTTGCCCTTCAACTTCCTGGTGGACCAATTGCTGCAGACGGCCCGCTCCCATCTGCCCGTGGTCGATGAGCAGGGCAAGATGAATCTTTCTCTGCTGGACGCAGGCGGAAGTGTGCTGATGGTTTCACAGTTCACTTTATACGGCGACTCTCGCAAGGGAAATCGACCCAGTTACTCGCGCGCCGCTCCTCCCACTCAGGCAAAGGAGCTCTACCAGGAACTCATTGAGCAACTTCGTTTGGAAGGAGTGACGGTGGAAGCGGGTAAATTTCAAGCCACGATGAAAGTGGCTCTCATTAATGATGGCCCTGTGACATTGATCGTGGATTCGAACAAGCAATATTATTAATTGGTGCTGTGGTGCGGTCGCGTCATATTCGTGTGGGCCTGGTCAGTCCAAGCCTGATAATCCATAGGATGGGGTGAGAAAGCGGCGAAAGCGCCCTCCTGCCAAGGCGTGCGACAGAAGTCCTACGTTCAAAAGCACGCAGTCCAAAGCACAACCCCAAAAAAATCCGAAATACGACAGCACAACAGCACAATGGCACCACAGCACGACCGCACGAAGGGGCGCGGAGCGCGCTCATGGCGCGATCGTCACGGGCTGAAGTTCCCACTCGATCAAGAGTTCCTGGGGGAGATTGGGAGAGGAGGGAGTCGCTCGAAAGAGGAGAACGCTGACCTGAGCCTTGCCCCGCGAATTTTTCACCCATCGATCCATCTCCTGGTTGGTTTTCTCCAGGATGAGAATTTCCAGAATCTGCTCTCGAACCAGCTCAAAGGCAGGGAGAGGGGCGCCTGTCTGGGCTAATTCGGGTACCAGAATCTCATCGTAGTACTTCTGTATTTGCGCTGGCATGACAATAATGAAGGGCTCGAATCGGGTCTGAACAAATCTCCAGACCGTCAGTTCACGCAGGATCAAGTCTCGCAGAGTAGACTCGGTCATCTCCATCGATACGAGCTTCTCCTGGAATTGATCCTGTGAAGAGAAGCGTTGCCGATAGGCTTGCAGTTGTTGAGCAACGTCGTCCTGTGTAATTTGAATTCCAGGAGTCCGTTGGGCTTCGCGTGAGATCAGTTTTTGGTTGATGATTTGATCCAAAACGGTTAGATACGAGTTTCTTCTTTCCTCAGGCTCTTCCGATATCTGCCAACCCTTGTATTGCACCAGCTGCCGGACCTCGGAAAGGGTAATCACTTCCCCTTCGACGAGAGCCGCAACCTGATCCACGACTTCGCCCCAAACACTGAGCGGGAAAAATAGAAAAAGAAAAAGGGCAGTTGCTCTGATCATTAGAAGGGTTGCCCCAAGGTGATATGGAAGTTCCAGTGGTGGAATCCCGTGACGTCGGGAGGATTGAGCGAATAACCAAGGTCGAATCGGATACCTCCTACGGGGGTGTTGACTTGAATCCCGGTCCCCACCGCGTGATTGAATCCGGAATCCAGATCGGTGGGATTGCGGAAAACGTTACCGAAGTCGTAGAAAAGCGTTCCCGAAAGGAGAGCCACGAGAGGAAATCTCAACTCCAGATTGGCGATCAAAAGGGCATTCCCTCCTAAGGGAACGGGCCGTCCATTGGGATCAGGTTCCCCGAGAGAGTTGACGAGTATGATTTCTCCTGTGACGGGGTCCCGCAAGAGAGGGCCGGCTAGATCCTGAGGGAGTCCTCGCAACGTTGTCGACCCCCCCGAAAAGAATCGCTCACTAATGGGAATCGGATTCCCAAGGGGTTGGCCGGCAGTTTTCCCAAAGGGAGCGATCACACCCAACCTCAGGGAGGAGGCCAGGACGAGATCGGGAAAAAGTTTACGATAGTACTGCCCCTGGGTAAAAAGACGCAGAAAGTCCTCATCGGAGCCGATGAGCCGAGCTGAAAGCCTTGCATCCCCGCTCAGGAGGAATCCTGTGCGCGGGTCAGTCGGATTATCACGCGACTCGTTGAGATAGGATAGGGAAACACTGGAGAGAAGGAGTTCTTCTTCTTGTCGAAAGAATTCGAGAGGTCCAGGAAGATTTTCCGGCAGGGTGATCCGAACTTTCTCTAGGTTGTAACGAAAAAACAGAGCGTCTCGGCGGCTCAATCTGCGCTGAGTGTGGGTGGAGGCAATCAGGCGGAACTCATCAAAAGGTTTTCCACGGAAAGCTTTCTGCCCTCCTTCGATGCTTTCCGTGAGGGCTTTGGAGTTGGTTGCGGTTAAGGAAATAACGGATGGGAACCTCCGCTCGAAAAGCTGGGATAGGTTATAGGAGATGTTGGCACGTTGACGCTGGGCCCCCACACGAAGACCCAGAGAGAGGGTGCTGGCTCGGCCAAGAAAATTACTGTTGGCGAGGCCCAAAGTACCCCGTACTCCTTCGTATGAGCTGTAACCGATACCATACAAAAGCGTATATCTTTTTGCTTCCTCAACATGGACCATCACATTCTTGTGGAGGGGATCTTGGTAGGAAGGAACCTCTCGGACCTGTACCTTGCTGAAGATTGCTAGATTATATAAATTGCTCTCGGTCGCCAGGATGCGATCCAGGGACAGGGGGTCCCCGGAAGCTATTTCCACTTCTCTTTGAATCAAAGCCTCACGGGTGCTGTGGTTGCCGGTCAAAATGACTTGCTCGGTAAAGGAACGAGGACTTTCCCGGAGAAAGTAAGTAATGTTCACTCGCCCCGGTTCGGGGAAGAGGATCTCGGAACGGAAACCCACTTGCCGGTATCCCCGATTGGCGTAGGCTGCCATGATGTTGGCACGATCCTGGGCGACTAAGAAAGGGGAGAAGGGCGTCCCGGGATGGCCTTGAATTTCCTCGAAAAGAGTCTTGGTGCTGAGGTACTCGTTGCCGATAAAATGAACCGTGTCAATGAGATAAAGTGGACCTTCCTGAATCTTATAGACCAACGTGAGATCACGAGAGTCAGAACCCTCCAGAACCAGGGCATGAACAACCTGCACATCCTTATAGCCGCGTCGCTGATGGTATCTTTGAATGCTGCTCGCATCTTCTTCTGCCATCTCGGTCGAGAACTTCCCTCGACTAAAGACTCCTTCTTTCTCCACGGTGAGGAGCTTTTTGAGAGATCCCGCTGCGGCGAACTGATTTCCTTCGAATCGGATCTTCTTGAGATTGAATCTCTGGCCTCTATCGACCTTGATTACGACCTGGCTGGGCTCCCGTCCGGTCCCAGAGGTTTCGTACTCCACCTGGGCCAGGAAGTATCCTTCTTCTTGATATTTCTGACGAAGTTCCTTTCGAGTTGCCTCCAGGAAGAACGGTGCTGTTCCTGTTGGGCTGAAGATGGGCAGAAAGGCCAGTTCTTCCCGCTCGACCTCGATGCCTTGAAATTCAATCTGAGTTTGTTCTC
>JACZVE010000125.1 GCA_022572825.1 SAR324 cluster bacterium | reverse complement strand
ATGCCGATGGGTGCGCCCAGTTTTGGCATGCGTAGGATCGCCACGGCCTCGCAGACACCTTGGCGCACCGGCCGAATGTAACGCCCGAGAATGGGCCATCCGACGGCTAAGAGTCCAAGTGCCATGAGCCAGCGGCTCACCGTCGTAGCCCATCCTGTTCCCACGGCGCCCATCTCCGGAAATCCCAGGTGCCCGTATATCAGCACCCAGTTTAGGAAGGCGTTGGCCAGGTTCGTCACCAGGATGGTCCAAAAGATCGGGGCGACGCGACCCATCGCCTGAAGGCTCTGCCGCAGCACGATGAAGACGTAAAATGGAAACACGCCGGGGATGGACACCAGGGCGTATCCGGCGGCTACCGGAATCACCTCCGCTGGTTGCTGGAAAACGGTGAGGACGGCGCGGACCGGAAGGAGGAGCACCGCGGCCATTACGCCGAGGCCGAGCCATACGCGCGCAAGGCGTTGGAGCTGGTCAAGCAGGAGCTCGAGCTCAAGGTGCACGGGGCGGTGCTGGACTACTGCCAACGCTCCGGACGGCACCTGGCGGCCAAGGTGGACGTGGAGCAGGCCATCGCCTGTGGCGCCGAGGCAGTGCGCCTGGCGGGCGAGGGCATGAGCGGGGTGATGGTCACCATCCAACGCGACGGAGACGATCCCTACCGCTGGTCACTGGGCCACACGGACGCGGCGAACATCGCCAACCAGGAAAAGCGGCTGCCCAAGGAATTCATCCGCGAGGACGGCTACCACATTACCGAAGGATTTCGCCGCTACTGCCTGCCGCTCATTCAGGGCGAGGACTATCCGCCCTACGCCGATGGACTGCCGGCCTACCGGCGGCTGAAAAAAGCCCTGGCGCCCAAGAAGCTGGCGGCTTTTCGTTAGCACTCGGCGGCGGCACTTCCCGTCCGAAATTCGATGGATAAGTCATTCTTCGAATGGGTGAATGCCTGCTCAATGGGTAGCGCCAATAATTGAAACGATGTGCTCGCGCGTCGGCTTGCCGGCAATTCTCCCCAGGCAGGACACAATCGTGCCATGTTGATTACGGTGCTGTCGGGCGGCACGTGGGGCATCACCTTGGCCGCCCTGCTCCATGGCAAGGGCTACGAGGTGCGGGTTTGGGAGTACGCCGCCGAGGTGGTCGAAACCCTGGCCAGTACGCGGCGCCATCCCAAGCTGGCGGACTTCGAGGTACCGGCCGGCATCGCCATTGCGACCGACATGCGCGCCAGCCTCGCCGGCACGGAATGGATCGTCTGCGCCGTGCCGGCCGCCCACCTGCGCGAGACCTGCCGCGGTGTCGCAGCGGAGGGGTACGCCGGTCAGCCCTTCGTCATCGGCAGCAAGGGCATCGAGCAGGGCACGCTCAACCTGATGCACGAGGTCGCCGCCCAGGAATTGGGTGCGGCGGCCCGGGGAAAAATCGTGCTCCTGTCCGGGCCCAGCCATGCCGAGGAGGTGAGCCGCGGCTTGCCGACAGCCGTGACCGCGGCGGGGGAATCGCTGGATCAGGCCGCAGCCGTGCAGGCGCTGTTCATGACGCCCCGCTTCCGGGTGTACACACAGACGGATCTGGTGGGCGTGGAGTTGGGCGCGGCACTGAAGAACGTGATCGCCATCTCCTGCGGCATCTCCGACGGCCTCGGCTTCGGAGACAACGCCAAGGCGGGCCTGATCACGCGCGGATTGTCCGAAATCGTGCGCCTGGGAATGGCAATGGGCGCCCGTGCGCAGACGTTTTCCGGTCTGGCGGGGATGGGCGACCTCGTCGTCACCTGCATGAGCCGGCACAGCCGCAACTGGAAGTTCGGCTCCCTCATCGGTCAGGGGCGCTCCTGCGAGGAAGCGCTGAAAGAGGTGGGCATGGTCGTGGAGGGATACTATACCGTCCAGGCCGCCGTGGCGCTGGCCCGCAGGATGGCCGTGGAAATGCCCATCACCGAGGCGGTGGCGGCGGTGCTGTTTCAGGGGAGCAAACCTTTGGAGGCGGTATCTTCACTGATGCTGCGCGAAGCGAGAAGCGAGCTGACCGACAAGACCCCGCATGGATAGGCCTTGGGATCGGCCCTCCACATTTTATCGATCCGTAAGTGCCCGATGGATCGAACGGCAGGCCCCTCACGCTGCCCGCGATACCGTGCGGCACACACCGGGCGAGGTCTCTTGCCGCTGTCATCGGCCAGGAAAGGGTTGCCATTGCGGCGAGTTCATTATAAATAAAATTCGCTGCAAGATTTTTCCTCCAACGCATCGGGCGATTTCGGCACGAGCGTTCAGGCTCGAGCCTCCGGGTGCGGGGGAAGTTCGAACAACCCTAACCTTGGGAAGGGAAGACGATGGCCCGAGTCGTATTGAGCAATATTCGGAAATCCTTCGACAACCTAGAAGTGGTTCACGGGATCGACCTGGACATTGCGCACAACGAATTCGTCGTGTTGGTCGGTCCGTCCGGCTGCGGCAAAAGCACGACGCTGCGGATGATCGCGGGTCTGGAGGAGATCACGGGCGGTGATATCTACATCGGCGAGCGGCTGATCAACGACGTACCCCCCAAGGACCGCGACATCGCCATGGTCTTCCAGAACTACGCGCTGTATCCGCACATGAGCGTGTTCGAGAACATGTCGTTCGGGCTCAGGCTGCGCAAGACGCCCAAGGTGGAAATCAAGCGGCGCGTGGAGGAGGCAGCCGATATTCTCAACATCCGCGAGCTGTTGGACCGGCGGCCGCGCCAACTCTCCGGGGGTCAGCGGCAGCGGGTCGCGATGGGCCGCGCCATCGTACGGCACCCGCAGGTGTTCCTGTTCGACGAGCCGCTGTCCAACCTGGACGCCAAGCTGCGCGTGGCGATGCGCACGGAGATCAAGAAGATCCACCAGCGCGTGAAAACCACCATCGTCTATGTCACTCACGACCAGGTGGAGGCCATGACACTGGCGGACCGCATCGTCGTCATGAATGACGGCAATATCGAGCAGCAGGGCACGCCGCACGAGATGTACGAGAAACCTACCACGCGGTTCGTGGCGGGATTCATCGGCTCGCCCGCCATGAACTTCATATCCTGTCAGTTGGTGCAGAACGGCGGGGCGCTGGCGATCAAGTTCAATGACCGCCAGCAGCTGAAGGTGCCCTCCTCGCGTACGGAACGCTATAAGCCCCACGTGGGCAAGCAGATGACTTTTGGTATTCGCCCGGAGCATTTCACGGAAAAACGGCCCAAGGACGGAGGCAGCCTCGAAGACTTCAAGGCGACCGTCGAGGTGGTGGAGCCCATGGGCATGGACACCATGGTGTATATCAGCATTAACGGCGAGGATATCTGTGCACGCTCTGCTCCCGGGGCGGTCAAGGACGTGGGACAGGAAATGGATTTCTCCATCGACATGAACAAGATGCAGCTGATCGATCCCGGTACCGATAAGGTCCTCTGAATCTGCTTTGCGATGGGGGTGATGCACACCTGAACGGCATCAGCGAATCCCCCCTGGCTGGTCTTGCCGCGGCGGCGGTCAGCGCGATACATCCACCTCCAACTCTCACCCCAAAGCCCCCGCTCTGCACTCGCAGTGGGGGAGCTGCCGATGGCGCTTTCCCGGGTTGTACCAGCCTGTTCGCCCTTCTCCCAAGCGCTGCCCGCAACGGCTCGGCTCACACGGCCTGTGCGGACACCGGGATCCGCGTGCCGCTGCAAGGCCGGCGGGCAGCCGTGTCGTTCCTATGGAGTGTTGGGTTGCGTTGATTGGGCCGGTCGCGGGAGAGCCTGTGACCGGGCAGACGGGGACCGCCCGGCCGTGTTGCGTCAGTTGAGCTTTTCGCGGCCGCCGGGAGGGTTGTAGTTTTTGAGGAGCTTCGTCCACTTCTCGTCATCATCGACGGCCGCTTCGCCGTCCCCTTCGCCTTCCGGGATGGGATCGATCTTGGATTTCTCCAGCACGTGATTGGCGACGAAAATGGGGGAGGGCGCCCGCAGTGCCAAGGCGATCGCATCGCTGGGCCGGGAATCCAGGGAAAAGCGCTGGTCTTTCACCTGAAAGTACACGCGGGCAAAATAGGTATTGTCCACCAGGTCCACCACTTCCACGCGATCCACCATTCCGTTCATGACTTGTATGGCGTTGCTGAGCAGGTCGTGCGTCATGGGGCGGGGCGATTCAATGTCTTCCATCTTCATGGCAATGGCGTGCGCCTCGAAGATGCCGATCCAGATCGGCAACAATACCCCGGTCTCCTCGGCCAGCAAGATCACGATCGGAGATTTGGTGTTGGGGTCCAGCACCAGCCGATGCACCTTCATTTCGGTGAATTCATCTGCAGCCACGGCGAAGGTCCCTTGCAACGAGTGAGAATTTGCGCGCGGAAACGATCTCTACAGGCACAAGATCGCCCCGCTCAGCATTACAGTCAACCACCATCACCGGTTTGTTCCCTCGGGTGCGGCCGGTTATGGCCCCGCATCCCCGACGATGGGGCCCCTCGCTGAGCACTTCCTGACGGCTGCCGATCAGCGCGCTGGTGCGCTCGCTCACGATGGAATCGTTCAGCTCGAACAGCCGCGCCAAGCGCTCGGCACGCACGCGTTCCGGCACTTGATCGGACAGCGTGGCGGCAGGCGTCCCGGAGCGGGGCGAAAACTTGAAAGCGTAGACGTGATCGAAGCGCACCGTGCGCAGTACGTTCAAGGTGGCCTCGAAATCCTCTTCGCTCTCACCTGGAAAGCCGACGATAATGTCGGTGGAAATGGCGATGCTTGGCACGCGCTGCCGGATCATGGTCATCTTGTCCAGGTACGTCGCGATCTTGTGGTTGCGCCGCATCGCCTTGAGAATCCGGTCCGAGCCTGACTGAAACGGCAAATGAAGGTGCTCGCACAACTTCGGCAGTACCGCGTGCGCCTCCGCCAATTTCTCGTCGAAGTCCTTTGGATGCGGGGATGTGTACCGAATTCGTTGCAGGCCTTCCAGCTCGTTCAGATGCCCCAGCAACCCGACGAAGTCGGTCTCGCCGGCCTTGTAGGAGTTTACGTTCTGACCCAGGAGTGTGATCTCCCTGATGCCCCTGGCCAGCATGGCGCGGGCCTCGGCGAGAATATTTTCCGGCTCGCGGCTGACTTCGCGCCCTCGGGTATAAGGTACAACGCAGAAGGTGCAGAAATTGTTACATCCCTTGGTAATCGCCAAGCCGGCTTTGACCTCGTCGGGGGCGCCGAACGCCGAGCCGAAATCGGGAATGAAGTTGGCGACCTTGCGCTTGCGGTCGTGCCAATCGGTACGCACGACCCGCTCTCCCGCCGCCACGGCCCGCAGCATCGCGGGCAGCTCGAACAGGTTGTCCGTCCCGAACACCATATCCACGGATTCCACCCGCTTCAGGATCTCCGCGCCCCGCTGCTGCGAAACGCAACCGCCCACACCTATGACCACCTCCGGACGGGAACGCTTGATCCCCCCCAGCCTGCCCAACAGGCTGTACACCTTGTGCTCGGACTTTTCGCGAATGGCGCAGGTGTTGACGAGGATGAGGTGCGCCCTGGCGGGAGAATCCACCGGGGCGTAATTCTCGGCGCGTAGCTGCTCGAGCATCTTGGCCGAGTCATACTCGTTCATCTGGCAACCGAAGGTCTGAATGAAGACCCCTTTCCGGTCTGCGGCATTGGCGGTAGTGGGGGACATGACCGCTCGCGGGATTGCTGCGTGCTCTCGTTGTGGCATCAGAGGGTGTTGCGTGGGCTATTGCGTTGCCTGCCGCCCTCGGTCGTCGGCTACGTTCGAAATTCTCACATTCATTCCTTGATAACAAACGATAATTTGATAGCGTGACCGCCACACGCCGCATGATTCGCGCAGTCGCCACCCATTCCCAACGCTCCTTATGCCGGATCGGACACGCTCCAGTGGCTGGCGATGATTGACCTCGCCGCCTTACACTCCACGCCGCTGCTCGCCGACGGCTCGGTCGGGAACGACCTGCACGGCCGCTGCGCCGGACGGGCCATACCCGTCGAGGCACTCAATCAGGAAGACCCGGAGGCGGTGCGAGCGGTTCACGAAGCCTATGCGGACGCCGGCGCCCAGTTGCTCCGCACCAACACCGCCCAGGCCAATGCGCTTGCGCTTGCGGCCTACGGCTTGGCGGACCGCGCGGAGGCGCTCAACAACTCCGCAAGCGCACTGGCGCGCACAGCCTCGCAATCGGGGGGAGTGGTGATGGGCGCGCTGGCGCCGCCCCCGGAATCACTGGGCACGGAATCACCTGGCACCAGCGTCATGGGCACCGCCCAATGCGAGCGGGCGTACGGCGAGCAGATCATCTATCTCACCGATACGGGGGTCGACTTCTTTTTGCTGGAGCATTTCTCGCGCCTGGGCGACGCGACGCGAATCACCGACCAGATCAAGCGCATCAGCGACGCACCCGTGCTGGCACAACTAAAACTGGACGCCACGGGCCGCACCGCGGAGGGCACCTCCGCCAGTGAGGCCGCCGCGGCTCTCGTGGATGCCGGGGCCGACGCGCTGGGTTTGAGCTGCGCACCTGGCATGCGGGAGCTGGCCGCCTTGGCGGAAGCATTGCTGCGTCAGGGCGTACCCGTGAGCGTGATGCCGGGCATCCGGAGGCAGGGACGGCCGGCCCCCTATCGCGGTGCGCCGCTGCTTTCGCCCGCGGCGTTCGCCGCCGCGTTGGCGCCGCTCGGCCGGATGGGTGTGACGATCCTGGGTGGCTGTTGCGGCGTTACACCCCTGCACATCCGTGCGCTGGCAGAGGCGCTGCAATCCGAGAGCTAACCCTGGGGGTTGAGCCGCTCCACGGCCTTGGGCGCCAGCCGGCGAGGCCGTGCGGTTTCCCGGCAGCCCGGACACACGCGTTGCAGCAACCCTGGCGGCGGATGCCTGCGTAGCAGGACATGGTGCACATTGCCGATCAAGGGCAGGTAAGGCAGCCCGTTCCGCAATGCCGCTTCCCACTGCGGCGGTCCGTGATCCAGGGAGGCGCCGGCAGCGCGCAGCGCGGCCAGCCAAAGATCCTGCAAGGAGCCGTTGTCCAGATCGGCCACCTCCAGCGCCATGTCCGCCTCGCCTTGCTCGATGACGCGATAGAACTGATCGACGGTCAGCACCTCCACCTCCAGCGTGAGATTCAAGGTCTTTCGCCACTGCTCCCGAACGCGTTGCGCCAGCCGTTCCAGGAACGGATGGGCCAGGACGGCCAGCCGCAACTGATCCGGGCGGCTTTCGCTCTTCAGCCACAACCGCCGCGCGCTGAGCGAATCCCGGCGCAGCAAGGGTGTGTCCTCCACCTGACCCGTTTGCAGCACCGGCGCAAGGAACGCCCTCACAGGCGCGAACCTTCCCTGCTTATCCAACTGCGCCAGCGAGCCGCGCGGCAGCGACATGGAAAGGGCCTGCCGCTGCTCGATGCTCAATCGCCCGGCCAACGCGGGAGCCGGGCGCAGCACCAGTTGCTGAGTACCCGCCAGTTCGCCCCAGGTTCCCAACTGCTCGGACCGCAAGCGCCGCAGGGCGGACTGGAAATCATCGCCCTCCAATAGCAGGGCGTCGAGGCGGCCCCGCAGGTAATCGCGCCACATGGCCGGGCGCGTGCGGTACGCCGACAGCAAAAAAGGGCCGCCGCCCTTCGCCTGACCGCGGCGCAGCCGGTAGGCCAACCGTTTCGTACCCGGCTCCAGGATAACCCCGCTGGGCCAATGCCGGCACGCACTCCCGGCCGCGGCTCCATTGAGGGCCGCGGTGAACGGCAGCAGGCGGCTCTGCGCCAGTCGGCTGGGAAGAAAGGGATCCTGCAACGGCGAAGGCCCTTCCAGTTGGGCAATACTGAGAAAGCTTGCGGACACCAAGGAGGGAACGCGCACGATGACCTGCTCCCTCCAGAGTGCCAGGCGATCCCGCACCTCATTGATCGGAAAATCCGGGTGAACGCCCAGCAGGCGGTAAGGGGAGAGGTTCCACAGGGCCACCGTGTCCAGCGCCAGAAGCATCCGCCCTTGCGGCTCCAGGTGCGTCGGCTGTGCGCGAAAGTACCACGGC
>JACZVE010000124.1 GCA_022572825.1 SAR324 cluster bacterium | reverse complement strand
GCAGATAACCGCCGATCAACGCCGATATAAGATGTTGATTTTATTTATATCTGTGTTTATCTGCGTTCATCGGCGGATTTATGTAACCAAGTAGTACAAATTCCTACCACCGGAATCATTGCGGCAGGTGCGGCACGATGGATCGATCGAAACGCTACCGGTTCGGCACGGGGTTCGCTTACAGGCGGGAACACTTCGGCGGCATCCTCTACCACTATGAAGGCGTGCGGCCCGATCCCCGCGTGTACTTCATCGACTCCCCGTTTCTGATCGATCTGCTGGACGCGCTGCGTGCCCATCCGGATGCAACGCTGGGCTGGCTGATCGAGTCGGTACGCGACCATTTCGGCCTCAACCGGGCACAAGTCGGTGCCATCGAGGAATTCTTCGCAACGCTCACCAGCCGGGGTGCCCTTGTTCCGCAATAGCGCCATCAGCGAGGCCACCCGCGTCGGCGGGCTGTCCGCCCCCATCACGGTCACCTGGGAGCTCACCAATCGCTGCAACCTGCGATGCACGCACTGCCTCTCGGACTCCTCACCCGAGGCGGACACCCGGCACGATCTCTCGCTGGCCGAGGCAAAGGGGGTAGTCGAGCAGTTGGCGGCGGCGCGTGTGTTCCAGATCCATTTCGGCGGCGGGGAACCGTTTGTCTACCGCGGATTCATGGAATTGTTGCGCCACGCTCAGTCCTGCGGCTTCTGCTGCCTTTGCATCAGCACCAACGGCGCACTGCTGAGCGAAAAGCGCATCGCGGAGCTGGAGGCGATGGGCGGCATCTATCTTCAGCTCAGCATCGACGGTGCCACGGAAAGCGCCTGCGATGCCATCCGTGGTGCGGGCGCGTTCCGCATGGTCACCTCCGCCCTGGAGCGGCTGCGCGATACCCGCATTGTGCGCACGCTCAACTTCGTGTACTGCCGCCGCAACGCGCACGAGTTGGACGCCGTGCACCGGTTGGCGGGGCGGTACGGCGCGACGCTGCGCGTGACCCGCCTGAAGCCCTCCGGCCGCGGCGTGGCGGTGTACGAGCGGCTGCGGCCCACGCAGGGGCAGCTCGCCTACCTCCACACCTGGCTGGGCCGGCACGAGGACGTCCTGACCGCCGATACGTTCTTTCACCTCAACGCATTCGGCGGCAAGCCGCTGCCGGGCTTCCAGTATTGCGGCGCAGCCCGCATGACCTGCCTCATCGCCCCCAACGGCGACGTTTTTCCCTGCGCGTTCACGCAGAGCGCCATCTTCCGCGCCGGCAATCTACGGACGCAGGATTTTGCCGGCATCTGGCGGGAATCGCCCGTCTTCAACACCGTCTTCCGCCAGCGGCCGCAAGGCGCCTGCACGACCTGCCCGGCGTTCGAGGGTTGCGGGGGCGGGTGTCCCGCCGTAAAGCATGCACTGACCGGACGCCTGGATATTCCGGACCCCGATTGCGTGATCGAGACGGCACGGAGCATGGGCGGCAGCGCCATGGGCGGAGACGATCCCGCGCCGCTGTGTGCGGGGTAGGGGTTAACCCAGCAGGGCGCCGCTAAGCTCGTAAGTCACGCCATCGGCCGGGCTGCCCGTCGCACCCCGCTGGGAGCTGAAGTACAGGCGGGTACCGGAAGGATGCAGGGCCGGACCGGTCATCTCCGACAAGGGATGCCCCACGATCTGCACCAGCGGCCGGAGTGCTCCGGCGGGAGAAATGGCGACGATCTGCATATCCCCGCCATCCTCGGCGACGAGCAGGTCGCCCGTCGGTGACGCGGTGATCGTGTCCACGCCCGTCAACGGCGGGTCGGCGTAGCGGGCCGCATCGTAGAGGATCGTCAACGCCCCGGCGGCAACGTGGTAAACCCAGACCCGGTCGTCGCCCTTCGTCGTGAAGTAAACCCTCCCCCCGCGGTACCAGATGCCCTCGCCGCCGTTGAACGCCGTGCTATCGGGCACCTGCCGCCGGGTGGGGGCGGAGCTGGCGGCGGGATCGGGCACGGCCAGCCAGGTGACCAGGCCCTCCGGCGGCGGTGCCACGCGGGCCACCTCCAACCTCCCGCCGGACAGATTGGGATAGGTATCGGGCGTGAAGCGATACAGCCGCCCGTCGGGCTCGTCCTCGGTGAGATACAGCCGTCTGTCATCCGGGTCCACCGCAACCGCCTCGTGCCTGAACAGACCGAGCGCGGGGTGCGCGGAGGCGGGCCGCCGGCCCAAGGGATCGCACTCCCAGACGCGGCCCGCGGGCACCTCCTCGCAGGAAAGCCACGTACCCCAGGGCGTGGGGCCGCCCGCGCAGTTGCGGTCGCTTCCTTGCAACAGCGGGTAGGCCGCCAGCGGGGTCCCCGCCGCGTCGAAGCGCAGCGCCCCCACGCCGCCGTCGGGAAAGTGCATTTCGCTATTGGAGACGTAGACCCATCCCCCGTCGGCGCCGGGAAAAAGGGCTCCGCCATCCGGTGCGGGATGCCAGGGATAGCCGCTGGTGCCCGGCGGCTCCTGCCCGGAGCGGGCGATGATGCGCGAGGTCACCCCCGGTGGGAGCAGGAGGCCGTTTTTGTCCGGCCCCTGAAGCCGGGCGCTACCCCTGTTGGCGGATACGGCGCCCCCGCGAGCCGGCAGCGCGGCAGCGCCGGACAGCGCGAGCCCCAACAGCGCCAGGCCGTGACGCAATATCCGCCGCCGGCCGGTATCAAATGGGGTGCCGCGGCGCGGTGTGCCAGCCATACAGCCTCACGGATGGAGCGCCGCGCCTTATTCCCGCCGACCGGCCCGTTGCAAGGATCGCGCGCGCGGCCGGATTGCGGCGGCAATCCGCTGCCAAAAAGCGTGAGCGCAATGACCGAGCGCCTGCCGCCACAAGGCCGCACGCATCGGGGGGGTGGCGCCGCCCGCTCAGAACAGCCCGCGAATGGCGTCGACGATTCGCTCCTGGGAGGGGATGACGATGCGTTCCAGGGTATCGTTGAACGGCATGGGGACGTCCATCGCGGCGACACGGGTGATGGGCGCGTCGAGCTCATCGAAGGCCTTTTCCGTCACCAACGCCGCCACCTCGGCTCCGACGCCGCCCGTCTTCCAGGCCTCGTGGGCGATGATCAGCCGGTGGGTCTTGCCCACCGAGCCGAGAATGGTCTCCTCGTCGAGCGGACGCACCGTTCGCGGATCGATCACCTCCACGCTGATTCCTTCGCGCTCGAGCTGGGTGGCCGCGGCCAGTGCGCGGGACACCATCACCTGAGTGGCGACCACGGTAACGTCCCGCCCTTGGCGCTTGACGTCCGCCTTGCCGATGGGAATGGCGTAGGGCGCCTCCGGAACGCCTCCGGTGGCGCCGAGGTAGAGCATCTTGTGCTCCAGAAAGATCACCGGGTTGTCGTCGCGGATGGCGGAGATGAGCAGCCCCTTGGCATCGAATGGCGTCGAGGCCGCGATCACCACCAGGCCCGGCACGTGCGCAAACCAGGCTTCCAGGCTTTGGCTGTGTTGCGCGGCCAGGCGGATGCCCCCGCCCTGCGGGCCGCGAATGACGACCGGGACGGTGGGCCCGCCTCCCAACATGAAACGGAACTTGGCCGCCTGATTGACGATCATATCCATCATCAGCGTGACGAAATCGAAGATCTGCACTTCCACGATGGGGCGCATTCCGGCGATGGCCGCGCCGATGCCTGCTCCGCAGAACGTCGCTTCGGAGATGGGCGTGTCCAACACCCGCCCGGCGCCGAATCGATCCAGCAGACCCTTGGTGGTCTGAAATATTCCGCCGGTGACAGCGACGTCTTCGCCCAGCACGAACACGGTCGGATCAGCCTCCATCTCCTGGTGCATGGCCTCGTTGAGCGCGTCGACAAAAGTCAATTCCCGCTCGCCCGTGTCCGTCGGTTCCTCGTGGGCGATGTGCGGGGCGTAGACGGAGCCAACCAGAATCTCCTCGCTCGGCTCGGCGCTCTCCTTGGCGAAGGAAATCGCCGCGTCGAGCTCGGCATCGATCTCCTTGCGGATGGCCTCGATGCGCGGTGCCATCGTTTTTCCGTTCCCCAGCAGCCGCTGTTCCAGCTTTTTGAGGGGGTCGCGGTCCATCCAGTGCTCTTTGTCCTCCATGGAACGAGGATCGACGAGATTGGCGCGCATGCTGTGCTGGCCCCAACGCCAGGTGAGGGCTTCGATCAGGGAGGGCCCTTCACCGCCGCGCGCC
Organism: SAR324 cluster bacterium; assembly: GCA_022572825.1. GTDB lineage: Bacteria > SAR324 > SAR324 > SAR324 > JACQKK01 > JACZVE01. The sequence continues at coordinate 3,915 of JACZVE010000124.1, read as the reverse complement.
CGCGCCACGGCCTCCTTCATGGCCCCGTGGACTTCCAGCACGTCGTTGCCGTCCACGGTGACTCCGGGAATGCCGTAGGCCTCAGCGCGGATGGAGACCCGCTCCACTGCCGTGGTGTCCCGAAAATAGGTATTGAGGGCGTACTGATTGTTCTCGCAGAGGAAGACGATGGGCAGTTTCCAGACGGCGGCCAGGTTGATGGACTCGTGGAAGATACCCTGATTGGCCGCGCCGTCCCCGAAGAAGGCGACGACGACCTGGTCCGTCCCCCGCATTTTGACGGCCAGTGCGGCCCCGGTGCCCAGCGGCATGGCGGCGGCGACGATGCCGTTGGCCCCCAGGATATTGAGTTCCATGTCCGCGATGTGCATCGAGCCCCCCAGACCCCGGCAATACCCCGTCACCCGCCCCATCAGCTCGGCCATCATCCGCTTCAGGTCGGCGCCCTTGGCGATGCAGTGCCCGTGGCCGCGGTGGTAGCTGCCGATGTAGTCGTCCGGGCGAAGATTGATGCAGGCCCCCGCCGCGATAGCCTCCTCGCCGATGTAGCTGTGGGCCGTGCCCTTCACCAGCCCGGCCTGGAACAGCTCTGCCGTGTGCTCCTCGAAGCGCCGGATGCGATACATGGTGCTGTAAAGCTGCTCGAGCAATGCAGGCTTGACCTGCTTGCTGCTGCGTTGGACGGCTTTTCCCATCGTTGCCCCTCCCTCGGGTTCGTCTGATCGGTAACGCTCTCAGCGGCGCCACGGAAAATGCCAAGCCGGCGGGCGAACAGTCGCGCGATCGCGCGGCCGATTGGCCAGGCCCCTTGCGGCGATCCGGGCCGCCCTGCCGGCAAGACGCGATCCGCCTCACCCCACATTTCCGGTATAGCGCAATCGGTGCCGCCTGGCCCGGGAAAATATCCCTGCGCTGCGTATCGCAAGCGTGACCACTCTGCTCGTATACCATCTTCCGTGGCGCCGCCGCTACGGATATGGCTGCCAGTGACCGTTTTCGGGGAGCGCAATGATTGAAATGCGCAACGCGCCGATCTAAGGTTGCCCCAGCCAATCCCAATCGCAGCAAGGAGAATCGGCGATGAACACCCAACGCCGTTTGCACGACAAGGTGGCCGTGGTCACCGGCGCCAATCAGGGCATAGGCCGGGCCATCGCCTTGGCCTTCGCGGCGCAAGGAGCGCATCTGGTCTTGTGCGACCTGAACGACAGCAACCTGCCGGAGATCGTGAAGGAGGCCGGCGCCGAAGGGGTGGACGCCGAGCACACGACTGTCGACGTGACGCGGCCGCAGGAGGTGGAGGCGGTGATGGGGGAGGCGGAGCGGCGCTTCGGCCGCATCGACATCCTGGTCAACTGTGCCGGGATATACCACAGCCGCAGGTTCCTCGATTACCCGTTGGAGGACTGGAACCACCTGATGAACGTGAATCTCACCGGGACGTTTCTCTGCTGTCAGGCCGCCCTGCGCCGCATGGTTCCCCGCCGCAGCGGCAAGCTCATCAACCTGGCGTCCGTCGCGGGCAGAATGGGGGGGCCGTTCCGCGCCGGCTATGCCGCATCCAAGCACGCCGTGATCGGCCTGACGCGCTGCGTGGCGCTGGAGTTCGCCGAGCACGGCATCAACGCCAACGCCATCTGCCCCGGCATGGTGGACACGGACATGTTCGAGGGCGTCGTGCGGCAGGAGGCCGAGCTGCTGGGCGTCAAGGATACCAAGGCGATGCTGGCCACCATGCTGAAGCGATCCGCGCAGCAGCGCTTGATCCGGCCGGAGGAAATCGCCCTGCTGGCGGTGTACCTCGCCTCTCCGGAGTCGGACGGCATGACCGGCCAGGCGGTAACCCTTTCCGGCGGCATGGTCATGCAGTGATCAGGCGCTACGGCAGCTCCGTGTGTTTCAAAGGAGTTCCAGCAGGCTCTGATAGCCGAGCGCCCAGGGCGGACGGAGAAATCCCAGGGCGCGAACGTCCTCGAACCAGAATCCGAACGGGGAGTGACGAGAGAAGGTTCCCCCTCCCACCACCCGGCAGATGCGGGTCATGACGGACTCGGCCAGTTCGGCGACAGCCAGCTTGCCCTGCAGCACATCGCGCCGGGGCAACTCCTTTTCCTCCACTGCGCGCAACATGGCCTCGAAGGCCTGTTGGAGCAGCCATCCCTCGCATTCGAATCGGGCCCATTCGGTCTGTTCGAAGGGGAGCAGCGACGCCTTGCGCTCCTTGAGCCGGGCGCGCGCCGTATCAAGCGCCCGCTCCACGATCCCCGTGATCACCGCGGCAAACAGGCATTGGATGGTTGCGCCGGCCGCTTGCATTAATTCCAGGGGCCGTCCCTCAATGGCGACGCGGGTCGCGGGATAATCTTCGAAGGACATGGCGTGGCTCTGTGTGGCGCACATCCCGTGGCCGTCCCAGGGAGCCGCCAGCTTGATTCCGGCCGAGCCATCCCACGCCACATCCCGCAGGTGCATGAAAAAGAAATCGGGTTCCCGTTCCCCTTCCGGGACAGCCGTGGTGATCATGTTCGATACGATCCCCAAGCCGCTGCCGAACTGCTTCTGTCCCGTCAGCCGATACGCCCCGTTTCCGCCGGCCCGGCGGGCGACCGCCTTGGATTTGAGAATATCGCCGCCACTTCCGGCCTCCGAGGTGATCGTGCCCCAAAAGGCGCCGGCGAGGACCGATTGAAAGACTTCCCGCCGCTGCTGGCGCCATGCTTGCTGAAAGGGCGAAGGCGCATCGACGGTGTTGAGCCAGAAACAGACGACCCCCGGGTGCATGGAGGCCACCAGAGCCAGCGAGGAATCAGCCTGGGCCAGTAATCTCAGGGATTCGCAGAGGGGCCGGGTGGACTGCGCCGCGCTGACCCAGGCGCCACCCTGATCCACCGGAACGGAAAGAAGATGAAACCCCGCCTGCCGCAGCGCGTCGAAATCGTCCGGTGCAAGCTCGCTGCGGAGTTGCCGCTCCTGCCAATTCTCCTGGAACCGCTGCGCCAACGCCGTGACATTCCGGACAACAGCCTGCGAATCCAGCATAGCCTCCCCCTTTTATTTCGAGCGAAGAATTCCTGGCAGACAGGAATACTGCCACACGGACCGGCGGACTTGGTCCGCTCATAACATTCATCGGGAAAAAGCTGAACCCAGCGCGGATGGCCACCGCCTCGCGGGTTGCGCCGGGAGAGCCACGGAGCACGTTCCTGGCATAACCCCTTGCCCCCGCCGACCGGGCGGTACAATGCACCGGCGCGCAGGCCGGTCAACAGCGGGGCCGTCAGCAGCGGCAGGACGCGCACCACTGTGCGGCGCCAGGCCATTTTCTTCCCTCACGGCGTCAGCTGCATGCGCGGCTTGCGGGAGGTAATCAGGTTGGTGCGGATGCCGACGAAGTTGAGGCCGCCGTAAAAGCGGGCGTGCTCGATCTTCATGCAGCGGTCCATCACGACCTGCAGGCCCGCGTCCAGGGCCGTCTGCCGCGCCTCCACGTCGATTACGCCCAACTGCATCCAGATCACCTTGGCGCCCAGCGGGATCGCCTCTTCCACGATGTCGGGCACGGCAGCGGGGTTGCGGAATATATCCACCACCTCCAGCGGCTGGGGCACGTCGGCCAGGCTGGGATAGCATTTGCGCCCCATTACCTCCTCGTAAGCCGGGTTCACCGGGCATATCTCGTAGCCGTAATCCTTCAGATAGGTGGCGGCGAAGTAGCTGGGACGGCTGGAGTCGGCGGAAAGGCCCACCATGGCGATGCGCTTGTAGCGCTGCAGAATGCCCAGGATCAGCGCCATGGTCTGGCCCGGAAACTGGCCCGTGCCGGGTTTCGGATGCGGATCGATCATCGTGGCTCGTGTTCCGAATCAAAAGTTCATTGAAACCATCTTAAGAAATACAAGTGGTCGATAGGGTTGC
>JACZVE010000123.1 GCA_022572825.1 SAR324 cluster bacterium | reverse complement strand
CGGCTGTATCGCGTCCTCTAGCGCGTCAACGTCTTCTTCCTCGCTCATCGCTTCACCTCCTCTCATGCCCGGAAACAAACCGGCCACTGCTGGTACGGATCACTCACTGAGGCCCACACAGCGGCGTTGTAACCGTGCTGGTAGGGGTCGTACACGTCCCAGTAGCCTGTGATAGCGGCGACGTGGCCCCATGTGCTGGGCGCGAACTGGACGAGGCCGAGATAGAACCCCGGCGTCACTACTCGCCACGTTGATTCGCAGGCGACCCAGCGATGTACGGCAGCGTCGCCTTTATAAGCCGCTCCCCCACCGTCATGCCATCCCGCCAAGAATCCAAACTCGGTAGGCGACGTGGCGTAGTAAGGTGCTGGCGTTTCAACCGGCAGATCGGGCACGTCGGGTGCTGGTGGTTGCGGTGTCGGCGTTGGAGTAAAGATGGCATCGAGACCTCCAGCGAAAGATAGCGACAGGTAGCCAGCCTCATGCGGCGGTAGAGTGACTGTTGGAGTCGGCGCCACGGTGAGAACAACAGGCGCAGGGCTACCACCGCAGGCCACCAGCAGCACAACAGCGGATGCGATCAGCCACCGGATGCATCACCCTCGTCGAGAATGGCACGGAGTTTCGGCGCGTCGCCCGTGCCATTCAGGCGGTCAAGCCCCTCGCCCGCACCCAGCGAGTCCCACAGCACCGCCTCCAGCGTCTCGACGCGCTTCTCCAGCCACGCTACGTCCAGCGGGTGCAGGCCCTCGGCCAGCTCCGCCAGCCGCGCCGCGTCCGCACCCGACCTGAGCTCCGCGCACAGTTGCAGCGCGCAGCGCTGGGTGGACAGCACAGCCGCCAGCTCCTCGACTTGCAGGCGGCCCTGCTTCGCAGCCCGTTCCAGGAGCGTGTCCAGGGGCCTCACGCCGGAGAAGTCCAGCCGGCCTCCCGCCTCGCGCAACGCTTTCATCTCGTCGATGAGGGCGAGGGAATGGCGCACGGCACCCAGCTTGGTCAAAGGTGCCAGCTGCGCGAGCCGTCCACGACCATAGGGCGTCGACACCCGCTGGCCCAGGGCGTCCAGCAGCCGGGGCCATTCCAAACCGGCCAGAAAGGCGGCTTGCGGATCGAATTGGCGTTGCTCGGAGTCACGCATGGGGAATCAGGCGGAATACAAGGCCCGCAGGTGCTTGGTGCACTCCTCGGTGGTAAGCGCGCCCAACCGGCGCAGGGACACCACTCGTGTGTGGTGCCAGGGCAAGGGCTGATCGTCTTCTGGCGCCCAATAGTCAGGCAGAATGACGATTACCGGCGTGTCCTCCAGGGCGGGCAGCCTGCGCCGCAGGTGCTCCACTATGGCGAATGCCGGCTCGCGGCGCTGCTCGATGAGCACAAGATCGGCTCGCAGCTCCTCCAGATCGGCGGTCACGACGTTGAGATAATTCTCGAACAGGATGCGGTTGCGCTCCACCAGCGCGTCGTCGAGCTTCGCCTGCAATGCCTCGCGGGAGACGGCGGCCGCACCCTCCGCATCGCGCGCGGCCTTCCTGTCTTCCGCCGGCAAGACGTCCAGGGGCTCGTATTCGTAGGGGACGACGCGGGAGTGCTCCTCGTTGAGGCCGGGAAACAGCTCCCGGCAGGCGCCCAGCAATGCCGCGCGATTCTCGCCACGGGAGGAAATGATCACGACCCGGCTGATGAGCGCCCGCGAAAACCAGCGCCGCTCGTGTCGGTTGCGGAGCGCGTCCAGGCGTTCCAGCAACGCTGCCATGTTCTGCTCCAGCCAATCGGCCAGTGCGTCGTGCACCCATTGCCGCGCCAGTGCCTCGGTGCCGGCAGCGATCCTCCCCTGCTCCTCATCGTAGAATCGCAGCGCCGAACGACACTCCGCCAGGCCGCGCGTGACCTCGGCAATGTCCGCGGCGACTTGCTCCTGAAGGCGCTTCAGCCGCTCCCGCGAGGTGGAGGTGATCACCATCACACCCCCGTCGAGGTAGTTCCGCAGCGGATCCAGGGACAGAGTGCGCAGCGTGTCCGCATCCCGGTAGGGGGAAAGGTCGAACCAGCGCTTCTTGGCGATGCCGGCAAGAGCCTGCATCACGGCCCCGGCCTCCTCCTGATCGTGGCTGAACACCACTGCCTGCCTGACCCCTCGGGGCAACGCGCCCGTCCAGACCTGCAGCGCGGCGCGGGCTTCCAGCAATTCCGCCAGCTTATCCTTGGCCGCACCCAGCACCTGCAGCTCCTGTTCCAGAAGGAGGCCGCGTTTTTCCGCCATGCTGAGGCCGTCGCGGGCCTTGCGCCGGCGCGCGGCGAGTTGCTCCAACTGCTCGGCGAAGGATTCCGGCGTGAGAGGCGCGGCCGTGGCGGTGTATGGCCGATAGGGCAGAGCCTGCCATTCGATCACCCCGTCCAACGGCGCGAACAGGGGCAACAGCTCGTCCGCCAGCGGCACCAGATGGGGTTCCTCAACCTGCGCCCCAGGCTCCGCGCCGTCCCAGGCCCCCACCTGCAGCAGCAAGGCCGGTTCGCGAAAGGTGCCCTCGGCCGGCGAAGCCAGGGTGGAGCAGCGCTGAAAGCCGTGATCCTTCAGCAGTGCGGCGAAAGTTTCCCGCACCAGGGGCAGGCCGCCCCCGCAGACAATGGGCAGATCCGCCTTTGCCTCGGCCAGGCGGGTGCGCGCCGTGGTTTCCCTCCATTGGCGGCTGTGGCGGTTGCCCGCCCTGCGAACGGCATCGCGCACAGCGGAGAACTGGCGCGAGCCGGTGGATAGCTGCCCCAGATCGAGCAGGTAGGGAAAGGCAATGCCGCCCAGGCTGGCCCCGGTGACGCGGGTGATGGGAATGCCAGGGCAGAGGAAGATCCCATTGGTCTCGCGGATCAAGCCCGGGCTGCCGTTGCGCGGCAGCCGGATTTTTTCCGCCCGCAGGGTCGCCTTCAGCCAGTCCGCGGGAGGCAAGGCTTCTCCTGCGCCGACAACGGACTCGATTTCGGAGAAACCGATGAGAGATCCGGGTGGCAGGGCGCTGGGGGTCACCTCGGAGCTCCTGCCGCTCTGGTTGCGCAGGCGCAGCGCCCGGATGTGACCATCGACCTGCACACGTGGAAACTCCCGCGGGAAGCGGCGAACGATAAAGGCCGGATCGGATACGGTGAAGCGCGACTGATTGTCCAACTGCAGTTGAACCGGCGCCTCCGCCTGGATCAGTTGCTTGATTCCATGCTCCAGGGTCGATAGGGTCAACACCAGCGCGACCGGAGGCGCGGATTGTTCGGCAATGACCTCTCGCAGGAACGCCAGCCGCTTGTGCCAGTTAGAGCCGGTGCCCGCCTCGCACAGTAGCAGATCGATCTGTTCGCGCCGCCAGTGGTGCGGAAAGAACTCCCGCGTCAGGAACTCCATCTCCTCGGCGCTGGAGAAGATGCCTGCTGCAAACGGATGGTCAGGCAGGCTGTTCCGCAAATGATGGAAGACGTTCTTCCAGATTGCCGGACTCAACCCCAGGGCGATGATTTTAACCAGCATCGTGCGCACAGGCTGGACGTTTAGGTCCGCTACCGATTAGGATCGTTACACAGATAATGCGCCCAATTCAAAGTTCCGTCCGCTTATGTCCCAAGACAAACAGCAAATCGATGAAGAAACGCTAGGGGAAGATCTTTCCGCCGGCGACGAAAACGGCGATTTGCCTGACGACTTCTCCTCCGATGAGCCGGAAACGGCGGAGGCGGTCACCGAGCTTGCCGAGGAAATCGAAGTCAAATCCGGCAATTGCCCCGATCCGGAATTGGAGAAGCTGCGCCCAATCTGCACCCTGGCCGAGCAGAATCACCAAGCGGTGCAGAAGAATATCGCGACGATCCGCAGCGCCAACTCGGTGCTGCAAAAGTTTCATGCCAGGGAAGGGGATTTGACGCCCAAGGACGTAGACCAGGCCAAACGAGAGTTTCACGAGGCGAAGAAGGGCTACATTCAACTGGGCAATAAGATCAACGAGGGCATCAAGCCCGTGCACGTGCTGGCCAAGACCTATCCCGAAGATCTGCTTTTGCGACATCTGTATAGCACCTATCTGGCCAAGCTACTCAGCTCCCTGGAAACCCGCAACCAGGTGGAATCCTACGTCAAGCGGCTGGCCGATTTCATGTTCGTCTTCGACCGGGAGGATGTGATTCTCACCGAGGAAGAGGAGCGGCGCGACATGACCGTCGACAAGAAAAAGGCCGAGCTGCTGGCCGCCGCGGAAAAGCAGGTGGCCCGCCTGGAGGCCCGCTACCGGAAGCGCCAGCTGCAAAACCGATTGCGCCAGGAGGAGCGCCCCAGCCGTATCATCGGCCAACTGATGCGCCTGTCACGCCAGGATCCGGAGGATATTCACACCTACATCTGGCTGGCCAGCCTGCTTTCCGGTGAGCTGCCGAAACAGCGCGACCCCAACAAGCGCCTGGAATTGCGCGACGATGTGCTCAGTTATTGCCAGAAAGCGTTCACCCAGATCGACGACTTCCTTAACCTGCAGGGCGTCCAGAATCTGAGCGAGCGGGACAAACGCCGCTCCGAGTACGTGAAAACGATCACACAGATTCGCAAACCGCTGCTCATCGGAGAAGCGAGAGCGTAGAGCAGGTTTGCTCAGAAACCGGTGCCGATCTGGACCAGCACATGTTCGCCCTCATCGCTCAGGAACAGCTGAAAGTACACGTTCTGCAACCCTTCGAAAGATACGCCGGCGCGTCCGTGAGTATCGTCCTCCCTGAGGGTAGAGTGCAGACGCTCTAATTCTCCCACGAATTGGATGGACTGGTAGATCTGCACCTTCAAGCCTAAGGTGAAGAAACGGTTGTCCAGATAAAAATTGACTAGAAACCCGCCCCATTGCTCAAAGGGAAACAGCTCGATGGAAGTAATGGCGAATAAAGATGCGGTCTTGTCGTCGATGCGGGCCTCTCGTTCCTCGCTTTTTTCCACGAGCCGTGCCAGCAGCCCCACAGCGACATAAGTGCGAAACTCATCCAGACTCAGCACCTGGAGCTTTGCCTTGACCTCGCCGAAGTCGAACTCGTGCCTCGGCTCAACGGCGTAATTGAGGTCCGCGATCAGCTGAAATACGCCGATTTGCAGCCCGTAGCGCAGGTTGTACAGGTTGAGGTCCGGCTCGGAAATGTCCGTCAGCTCGAGCGTGCCATGGAAGGTGTGGGTGGTGGGCTGATTGAGGGCCGTGGGAAAGTCGATGATCCCGGCGGCGTATAAACCTTCCTCTAGCTCGAACGCCCGAGCCTGGCCGAAGACGAGGGCGCAAAGCGCCATCAGGACGCCCCCGATGCGGGCCGCAGCTTTCATGACTTCTCTCCCATCCTTGGAAGTGTCCGGCATCATGCCGATCACGGGCGCCGGCCTCGTGCCAGTATAGCAGAAAACTTTGCGATTTCTGCTATCCGTAAAAAGGCCGCTATCCGAGAAGGCTGCTATCCGGAAAAAGCAAGGGTTAGCCGCTCCACCATGTTGAGGGTGAATTCGTCCTCCAGCCCATGGGCCAAGCTGGAGGCAATGGACAGCTCATGGCTGGCCTCCTCGCTGCGTCCCTCATCCAAGGCCAGTGCGGCCAATCGCAGGTGCACTCTGGCCAGCCCGCCGCGATCCTTGGCGAGCTTGTACAGCTCCATCGCCTTGGTCAGCAGCTCGGGCGCGCGGGCGCCCTCCCCCTTCAGGCGCAACGCTTCCGCATAGTGCTCCATGGCCAGGGCGTAGGCCTGTTTGGGCAGCCGGTCATCCACCAGAATCAATTCCAGGCGCTCCATGGCGCCCTCCCTATCTCCACTGAGCATCGCGCTTTGGGCGGCCAGCAGGAGCACGTGATAGCGGGAAATGCTGGACTCGTCTCCCTCTCCCAGTTCGGCGAGCGCCTGCCGCAGGTATTCCGCCGCTTCCGGGTAGTTGCGGTCGCTGAGGTGGAAAAACCCGATCAACGCCAGCGCGCCCCCGCTCCAGCCGGCCCGCTGCAGCTCGGGAAGCGCGAGCAGCACCTGCAGAGACTCCACGGCGGCCGCACCCTGGCCGCGATTGAAATAAATCCGTTCCCCTGGCGAGGCGTAAAAGGGGTCGCTGGTGCGCGCTCTTTTCGTGAAGGCTTTCAGCAGTTGCAACTGGGCGAATCGGAAGCGTTTCCCGGATTCCGCCATGTCTCCTGCCCGCAGCTCCTGCAAGGCCGCTTCTATGCGCCGGGTGAAGCCGGAATCGGTGCTCCATTGGACACCCCATTCCCGCATGACCGGCAGGGAGGACAGCAACGGGTAATGCAGCGACTCGGGAAACTTGGCCGGATTGGGCAAGATGCGTTCCAGCGTGCGGTGGGTGCTGATAAAGCCCAACGTGTGCGGAATCAGCAGCACCAGAAAGAGCAGGCCAAGCACCAGATCCCAGTTGCGCATCTGCTGGTCCACACCGAAGAGGACACGCTGCAGCCGGGACTGTTCGGCTGCTCCTCGATTTCCAGCCGCTCCTGTTCTTCTGCGGCTGCGGCGGTCTAGGCGAGTGAGCCGCAGGCCCCTAAAATACACGCCCTCGAACTCGAAGACGTCCTTGCCTTGCACCTGGCCGATCCACCAGTATTGGGGGAACAAACGCCGGGCCACGATTATGCACAGCACAAACGCGGCCACTACCAGCAGCCCCGTGGCGAGCAGGTATATCAGCAGGTCGATCCAGCTCAAGGGTTGGCGCTTCCACACCACCAGTGCAGGCAGTCCCAGGCCGAGCGCCAGCAACGCCAGGTATAGGGGCACGCTGATCAGCCAGAACTTCATGATCTCTCCTCGGTAACGGCGCACGGCCGCAGGCCTGCAAAGCTGACGCGATAGGGGGGAGTGTCCGATTCTTCACAGGCCAGCCTCCGCCAGGCGGGAAAAAGCGCCGCCACCTGTTGCGGCGTGCTGGTCCAGTGGGGATCCAGCCGCGGCTTCACGGCCAGTTGGCGCCGGGAGAAACCCTGGTATAGGAACAGCCCGCCCGGCGCGACGATCCGCGGGACCTGCCGCAGGAAATCCCAGTCCGTAAAGCCGAAGGCGCACACCAGGCTGAACATCGCGTCCGGCCAGGACAGCTTGCTCACGTCGGCCTGAATCCAGCAGATCTTCCCGTGACCTCCCCAGAGCTCCCGGGCGGCTCGCAGGGCAGCGTCCGAGATATCCACGGCGATCACGCGATCCACCCGATCGATTGCGGCGGCGATGCCGGCGCCCAGACCACAGGCGGCATCGAGCATGGTGCCACCGCGAATGTGGCGCCGGAAGCGCAGGGCCAGCTCGTTGGGGCGGGGCAATGAACGCTCCGCGGCCTTTTCCTCGTAGCGCCGGTTCCACTTTGCTCGAACTTCCGCTACAGTCATCATGCAGGACAATGGAAATTCGCAATGCAATTGCGGCCGTGCGCCGGAATCGCCGCCAGGGTTCGGGAGGACTCGCAATCGGTTCACGGCCAGGCGCAACAACGACAGACCATCGGCCTCACCCCGTGCATCATGGAAGATACCACGCGGCTGTCTATCTCGCCACAGCATCCCGACCGTCAGGAACTCGCGCTGCGCCCCCAAAGTCTGCGGCAGTACGTGGGCCAGGGGCAAATCAAGGAAAATCTGCGCGTATTCATCGATGCGGCAAAAAAGCGGGGCGAATCCCTGGATCACGTGCTGCTGAGCGGTCCGCCGGGGTTGGGGAAGACCACGCTGGCTCACATCCTCGGCCGCGAGTTGGGGGTGGGCTTTCACAGCACATCGGGGCCCGTGCTGGAACGGCAGGGCGATCTGGCGGCGATTCTGACCAACCTGGAAGCGGGCGACATCCTGTTCGTCGACGAGATTCACCGCATGAACCGCACCGTGGAGGAGGTGTTGTACTCGGCCATGGAGGATTTCAAGCTGGACATCATCATCGGCCGGTGCACCGGCACCCAGGTCTGGATCAACAGCCAGGCGGTGATCTCGGTGACGTTCGAGTATCCCGGCGGTCTGCCCCAGTTCATCACGCCGGACGAAACGACCAAGCTCATGATCGAGATCAACGCCTTCGGCGACACGATCCTGGGCACGCCGTCGATCTTCATCTCGGCCAACAAGGGCGCGTACGTCGAAACCACGCTGACACTCA
>JACZVE010000122.1 GCA_022572825.1 SAR324 cluster bacterium | reverse complement strand
GTGACGTATCTGACGCTGCGCCAAGGATACGACTTTTCCCTGGCGCTCACCAAGGGCACGTTCCAAGTGGTCGCATTAATGACGACCACCGGTTACAGTTCGGATAACTATGTCCTTTGGGGAGCGCTGCCGCAAATCCTGCTGGTGTTGCTCATGATCGCGGGCGGCTGCGCCGGCAGCACCAGCGGCGGCGTCAAGGTGGTGCGCATACTGCTGGTGTTCAAGTACATTCATGTGGAGATGCTGCGGCTGATTCACCCGCGGGTGGTGGTGCACGCCAAGATCAACCAGGTGCGGGTGTCCCAGGACATTCTCAGCAATATCTTCGCCTTCCTCTTTTTGTTTCTCACTACCCTGGCCGTGGTGACGCTCCTGTTGTCCCTGGAGGGGAAATCCATCCTCACCACCGTCGGCGCAGCCATCTCCGCGCTGGCCAACATCGGTCCCGCCCTGGATGCCGTAGGGCCGGCGGGAAATTACGATCATTTCTCCCCCTACGCCAAGTGGGTGCTCATCTGTGCCATGCTGCTGGGGCGCCTGGAGCTGATGACGGTGTTTGTGCTGTTCCTGCCCCATTTGTGGCGGCGGTGACGCGATGATGATGAGGCGCGCCGGGCCGCTGTGGCGCGAAGGATTGCCTCAGGGGGCCCACGCCGCGTCATACACGGTGAGGGAAGCCCGCTGGCGGGCCCGGCAAGCAGCGCGGCGGCTCCCCTCGGCCGCCGGCGTCCCCCGCGCTGTCAATTCGCTTCCGCCACCTGCTTGAGCTTGGCCAATTGCTTGCGCAAGATACGCCGGGTCAGCCAGGCGAACAGTATACTCATGAGCCGCGCGAACACCGTGTGGGTCGTCACCCCGGCCTCATGATTGACGCGGGTGCCGCCTGCCACTGGCGTAAAGCGGTAGGTCAAGTGCATGGAGAAGTGCCGGTTGCCAACGGTCACCGCGAAGTGTCGCGGCTTCTCGTACGCCGTGATCCGGCCTTCATACTCCGAGATGCGGCCCCCCTCCCGGATCTTCCGCCGAAATGCCGCGCCGACAGGATTGTCCCGGTCGACCGGCCCCGTATAGACCGTCTCCTCCAGCCCATCCATCCACAGCTTGAGCTGCTCCGCGTCATCGACCAGCGCGAAGACTTTTTCGATCGGCGCCGCGACGGTAATGGTATGTTCAAAGACCATGGTGCGCCTCGTGTTGCGGTCGCGATCATAGAGAGAGCGCCGTGCGGTGTGCCGGCCTGATTTCCCGTTCGTCTAACAACTTCCGGAAACCGATGCAAAGGATGCAGACGCTCACGGTGGCGGAGCGCTACGACGTTCTGGCGCCGGACAGCTCCGAAATCCGCCTGCTGGTCTCGACCGACCGCGGGAGCATGGTTCACTGCACGCTTGCGGCGGGTCGCACCTCCCTGGCGGTTCGTCATCGCACGGTCGAGGAGGTGTGGTACTTCCTGGGCGGCCGGGGAGAGGTGTGGCGCAAGTTGGGAGGAGAGGAGCAGGTGATGGCGGTGAAGGCCGGGGTCAGCCTCACCGTTCCGACCGGCGCGCACTTCCAGTTCCGCGCTATCGGCGCGGAGCCGCTGACTTTCATGATCGTTACCATGCCGCCGTGGCCTGGCGAGGCAGAAGCCACACGCGTTGCCGACTACTGGCCGGTGCCGCGTGGTTCGACCTAGCCACCCAGCAGGGGCCTCAGAATGCGCTCAGGGCAACCGCGCCGATCCCCTCGAAGGACGCCTCCCAGCGGTCGCCGGAGCGCAACGGCATCAGGCGGGAATAGGAGCCGGTCAGGATGACCTGGCCCGGCTCCAGGGCCCGCCCGTGCGCCGCCAGCGCATTGGCCAGCCAGGCCGCGCTGTCCAGGGGATTATCGTTCACGTCGCGGCCCAGCGCCTCCAGCCGCACCTCGTCACCGTTGGTCAAACGTAGCCGCAACTCATCCAGCGCCCGGGCATGCGGGCAGCCCGGCACGGCCTGTCCCAGCACATAGCCCCACTGGCCGGCGTTGCCGGCGCGCTTGAAAGCCGGTTCGGACCAACGCGGGTCGCTGCGCACCAGCTCGAAGGCGGGCGCCACGGATGCCACCGCCTCCCGCACGCGCTCCCGCGTGATCCCAGGCCCCTGCAGGGATTGTGCGAGGATGAAGGCCAGCTCGGGCTCCAGGGCACAATCGCGTGCCCCGGCCAGTTCCAGGCGATGCGGAGACGCAAAACTCCGCCCGCCCAGCAGGTAGCCCAGGGCCGGCGAGGTGGCGCCGGTGGCCTGGCGCATGGGCCGCGAGGTCTGCCCGATCTTCCAGCCCGCAAGGGTCTGTCCCGCGGCCAGATGCAGGGCCAGCACCTCCATCTGCACCGGGTAGGCATGCTCCATGGTGAGCCGGCCTTTCAACTCTTCCGGCGGTTCTCCGCCGCTTCGCTGGGCCTCCCACAACCGTTGGGCCGCCTCCCGTATAGTGAACATCGGCTTTTGTTTTGCCTGCATGGGCATTCCGAGCGGATGATGGGCGATATTGGACGTTCGCCACAGTGGGGGAGGCACATTCGCTCCACAGCTACTGTCGCAAGCCCGGCGGGATTTTCCGGATATTAAGGTGCAAAGCCCCGGCACATCGACCCGATCGTCCCGGGCAGCGTATACCTGCAAAATCGACGGGCAGCTACGGGTAATGCTCGTACCACCAGCGGGCGATCTCGTCCCGCCGCGCCACCCAGATCCCCGGCGTGGCCTGGCAGAATTCGAGGAAGCGTTCCAGGGCGCTGGCCCGGCCCGGCCGCCCGATGATGCGCCCATGGAACCCGACCGAGAGCATCTTCGGTTCCGTCTTGCCTTCCTTGAGGCACAGGTTCACGCTGTCGCGCAGGTATTCCCAAAATTGCCCCCCATTGGACCAGCCCTGGCCCCGGAAGAACTTCGCGTCGCTGCAGTCCAACTGATAGGGAACCACCAGGTGCTTCTTGCCGTTGACCCTCACCCAGTAGGGAAGCTCATCGGCATAGGAGTCCGAATCATAGAGAAAGCCTCCTTCCTCGACGAGCAGGGGCCTGGTGTTCTCACTGGGTGAGTAGCGGCAGTACCATCCCACCGGTCGCTCTCCGCTGGTCTCCTGGATCGCCTGAACGGTCTTGCGGATGACCTCCCGCTCCTCGTCGATACCCATGCGGAAGTGGTCCTCCCAGCGGTAGCCGTGTCCCGCCACCTCGTGGCCGGCCGCCGTGAAGGAGCGGGCGAGCACCGGGTTGCGTTCCATCGCCCGGCCACAGGCGAGCACGGTGCACTTGAACCCGTAGGCGTCCAGCAGACGCAGCATGCGCCTGGCGCCCACGCGCGAGCCGTACTCGAAGGTGGATTCGATGCCCAGGTCGCGCGTCTGGTTATCCATGGACGGGTAGGTGAACTCGCCGACCCGTTCCCCGGTGGGATCCCCATCGCCGATGCACATCTCGGCCCCCTCCTCATAGGCCAGCACGATGTTCAGCGCCACCCGGCTGTCGTCCGGCCAGCGAATCTTGGGATAATCGTCTCCGTATCCGATCAGGTCACGCTGCATGGCCGCAATACCTCTTTCTCGATTTGCAACCGAGGCTTCGCAGGATTCCAGGATGCTCCCGTACTTCGCATCCACAGATTACGCAGCTTGCGGGGATTTTAATAGCAAAAGGCATCTGGCGAAGAACTTGAATCCTGGGTCCGCTGTCAAGGGCAGCACTTGAGCGGCATCCAGCAAGCATCCCGCTTGATGTGAATCCGTGCCATCCGCGGATCAAATTGTCGAGAGGGCTCGAACGGCGGGACAATGGCTTGGCTTATCAGGGGCCTTCAGCGCCCCCCGCCATGACGGGAACGCTCGGGAGCGAAGCGCCGGCCCGGGCGGTCATCCCACGAGCGAACCTCGCCGCGCGCCATCGCCACGCTCACCGTTGTGGCGGGGCGCCCACCGGCACGTCGCGCGGGCATTTTGAACCCGCTTCTATCCAAATGCCCAGCGAAGATCGAAGTAAAAACTTGTTCCCGAACCATCGACCTCGCGAGCAGTCGGTTCGCCCGGAATCTGCAGAGAGTCAAAATCAGTGGTGAGAGCATTAAAACCAAACCGGGCACCAAAGTCCTCGCCGCCCCAATCGATATAGACCCCTGCCAAGACTGCGGTTCCGCTAGTGTCGGCGCTATCTGAAATGGTACTGGGTCCAACAGTAAGTGTTTGGGAAATTTCATAGGTTGACGGGCCGATACCCCCCAACAAGCCAATCCTTACATACCCATCATCGCTAATGAATGGCAGGAATTGCAATGTTATAAATAAGCTATTAACGTTTACCTCAGTAGCAAATTCAGCATTGAGGAAAATTATAGTTTCCTCCAACCCTATCCCTTGGCCCCGAATACCAAATCCTAGTCGTTCAAATGGATACTATTCTCCATATAGCTGCAACATTCCTCCAACATCCGCATCCAAAATGAAAAAGTCTCTTCTCACCTTATCGGTTTCCGAAAATGTATGAATACCAAAACCGATACCAATGACAACTACTTGTTCTTTCTGCGCGAAAACATTTGTCGTTACAAGAAATAACGGGACTAAAATTATCCCTACTAAGATCAGACTCCTATGCATGGCAACCCTCCACAATTATTCCATCACGCGCGCCAAATGGGATTTAAATTGCAAAAAATATGTATCATGAATATTTGGTACATACAACTGCTCTTGCGACGAATGAGAGGCGGACTATAAATTGCCCAGATATGAAACCGGGCGTCCCTTCTCGTCCCCGCGCTATTTCGCAAAGTCCATGCCGACAAAGCCCCTCATCCACGCCCATGAATCCTGCAATATATACGTTCACCATCGGGTGGGGGTTCCCTGCCAGCAACAAAAAATCGATTTCGACAATTCAGGTGGGCCTTCGCTGCTTTTCCGATGCATACGGCGAGTATCATTCATCCGCCGCGCAAATACGATCCAGGTAGGCAGGCTGTCTTGAGCGCATGAAAGGATGCGCAATAATCGAAATAGGGGGGAATGGCAATCCCTGCCGGAGCATCACGGCCGCGGATCATCCAGCACGGGGGCCAGGGCGGCGCGGACGTCGCCTTGCAGGCGCGGCCCCGTCTGCACGATCACGCGCGAGGCCAGGTAGCTGCCCAGCCGCCCGCACTGAAACAGGGAGGCGCCGGTCGTCACGCCGTAGAGAAAGCCGGCCGCGAAGGCGTCCCCGGCACCGGTGGTGTCGACGGGCTTTACGGGAAAGGGGTCCAGATAGGCATGTTCGTCCCCGCGAGTGACGAAGGCGCCGCTTCCGCCCAACGTGATGGCCGCTCCTCCGCACCATCGCCGCAATGCCAGCATCGCGGCGTGGGTACTGTCCGTGCCGGTGAGCTCCAGCGCCTCCTCGCGATTGGCGAAGACGAGGTCCACGTAGCGATCGAGGATGTCCAGGAATGCCTCCTTGTGGCGCCGCACGCAATAAGGGTCCGAGAGACTCATGGCCACGTGAATGCCTTCGCCGACCGCGGTGCGCAGAGCCAGGGTGGCCGCTTCCTGCTGCCCCTCGGTGTCCCAGAGGTACCCGGTGATATAGAGCAGGCGGGAGGCCTTGAGCGCCGCAAGCGGAATGTCGGCCGCGCTCAGCTCCTGACTGGCGCCCAGAAAGGTGTTCATGGTGCGGGCAGCGTCCGGCGTGACGAGGATCACCGTGCTGCCGGTGCGGCTGCCGTCGGCCCGGATGAACGAGGTCACGCCGGCCTCCTCCAGCTTGTCAATGTACGCCTGACCGTTTGCGTCGTGCCCGACCTTGCCGCAGTAGGCGCTCCTGCCGCCCAACTGCGCGATGCCGAGCAGGGTGTTGGCGCACGAGCCGCCGGGCTCGGCCCGAACTTTGCGGTCCTCGAGCTGATCGAGCAGAAATTGGTGCCGGCGCTCGTCGATGAGCATCATGTGGTTCTTCTTCAGCTCCATGCGCTCCAGAAACTCCTCCGGCACCTGAACCAGCAGATCGATAAGCGGATTCTCGATCCCGAAAACGTCGAATTGCATGTTGCATCACCGGCAGGGCAGGCCCCGTGGCCACTCTCGGCGCCCCCCGCAAGGCCGCCCCGCTGTTCGCCGCGGGACTGCAGAGGGCCGCTCAGGGCGACAGCGCAATGGCGAGTGGCCGCAGGATGGGCTTTTATGCGATAGTCCCTGTATACAGGATTGCGAGGCGTAGCCAAACACCGCTCCCGCAGGTCCGCGGTGGTGCAACCAGGCGGTGAGTCGGCCGCCGCGCCAGGGAAGGAGTCCAGTGGGAATGGATGCCCGCGGCGAGCAGGACCAGATCGAGCTGGAACGTGTCCGCGTGATCTACCGGATACGACGCAGCGCGCGCCGGCGTACGGTGACTCTGGCGATCGATCCCGAGCGGGGGCTGGTGATCTATTGTCCCCGGCGTTACCCGCGGCGCGGGCTGGAAACCCTGTTGCGCGAAAAAGCCGGTTGGATACTGGACAAGATTGCCTGGGTGGAGCGTCTGCGCGCGCAAAAGGCCCGGCTACGCTGGGTGCCCGGTTCGCCGCTGCTCTTCCAGGGGACGCTGTACCCGCTGGAAGTCCACCGCGATGGCCGCGGGCCGCTGCTGCGCCGGCAGGACGAGCGGCTGACCCTTCATATCCCGGAGCGCGCGGGACAAGGCGCCGGGCAGGGGCCGACAGCGCAGTGCCTGCGGGAGCACGTGATTGCCGGATACAAGGCTGCCGCGCGCCGGGAGATTATGCTCCGCGTGGAGCACTTCCAGGCGATGTTGGGCGTCAGGCCCCGCACCGTGCGTATCAAGGCGCAAAAGAAACGGTGGGGAAGCTGCTCGGCGCTGGGCGGGCTGAATTTCAATTGGCGCCTGATCCTGGCTCCGCCCCCGGTACTGGATTACCTCGTCGTGCACGAGCTGTGTCATCTGCTGCACCCCGATCACTCGCGCGGCTTCTGGGGGCGAGTGGCGGCGATGCTGCCCGATTACCGCGCGCGGCAGGCCTGGCTGCGCGAGCACGGCGCGGGCCTTTATCTGTACTGATATCCGTATTGCTAATATCTGTATTGCTATTATCTGTACTGATATTCGCATCGATCATCGCACCCGCCGCAATGCGGGGAGCGGCGGGCCGAACGAGACGGGAGCGCGCATGAAGATCACTCGTATCTATGCCGACGCGGACGGTGAGTCACACTTTGAGGATGTGGAGGTGGCGTTCGCGCACACGAGCGCCGTCGGGCGCGTGAGCGATCCCATTGCGGCCACGGGCCTCCTCTTTCGCGAGGCCCCGGCCGACTACGACCTGGACTGGCACAACGCGCCGCGGCGCCAGTACGTCATCAACCTGGACGGGAGCGTGCAAATCACTGCCAGTGACGGTGAGACGCGGGTGATCGGTGCGGGAGAGGTGTTCCTGGCGGAGGACACCACCGGCAAGGGTCACCTGAGCAAGGCCGTCGATAATCAAGTGCGCAATTGCGTATTCGTGACGCTGGATTAACGGGTCGTGCCCCTGCTGCCCGCGGGCGCCACTGCCCCTGCGGGGAGGGAGCCTCGCTGGCAGAGAATTGACAAAGCCGGCTCGCGCCTTTAGCGTAGTGGATGAAGGCACTGCAACGGCGAAGCTCTCCGCAATTCCAAACGAACCGGGGACGTAGTTAAGCTGGTTATAACGCCGGCTTGTCACGCCGGAGGCCGCGGGTTCGAGTCCCGTCGTCCCCGCTCTACTTCGATATCGAACGATAACAAGTGCTCAGCCCTCCACAGCGAGGGCTTTTTTTTGTTACTGCTCCCTAACTCCGCAAAGGCTGTAGATATGACGCTCTCCAGTGCTCGGTGCGATGTCGGTAGTTGCCTCACCCCCGGCCCCTCTCCACGCTGTGGAGAGGGGTGACTTCCGACGAGCGGCCGGTGGTCACGAGGTATTGTTTTCACTGTGCTTTTCACTGCGGGCGGCTCCCCTCTCCATGAAATGGAGAGGGGCGGGGGGGTGAGGACCCGCGGCAGCTCCTATGTAACAAAGTAGTACTAGCCCGCCTTTCCGCTGCCGTTGCCCGGCGGGTACTGGCGGGAGCGCGAGCGATCTTCCGGCGCGCCCGGCGGCGCGGGTTCCTCCGTCTCCTGCT
>JACZVE010000121.1:3585-8161 GCA_022572825.1 SAR324 cluster bacterium | reverse complement strand
GGGGGGCAAGGTGGTGGCCGCGGTCGGGGGAACCGTGGTGCTGTTGCCCGGGCCGGAGATCTTCCCGGCGCTGGAGCGCGGCGTCATCGACGCCACCGAGTGGGTCGGTCCGCTCTACGATTGGCACCTGGGTCTCCATCAGGCGGCCAAGTACTACTACTCGCCGGGCTATCACGAGCCGGGAACCAATAACGAGATGACGACCAACATGAAATCCTGGGATTCGCTCCCGCCGGAATTCCAGAAGATGATCGAGATCTCCTCTGCTCATTTCCACGTCTGGTCGTTGGCCAATTACGATGCCCAGAACAATGAGTACCTCAAGAAAATCGTGGATTACGGCATCCAGTTACGCCACTTCCCGGACGACGTGTTGCGGGCATTGCACAAGGCGGCCGAACGAATCAACGATGAGGTGGCCGACTCCGATCCGGATGCCCGCAAGGTCTACGATTCCTACAAGAAGTTCCGCGATGGCATCCGTAATTGGTACAGCAACCAGGAATATGCCTATACGGCAGCGCTGAAGGCGGTTGGGGTGATCGATATCTAGGCTGCTGGTGCTGGATAATATGCCGCTGCCGGCAGGCCACAGGGCACCGCTGAATTAAAACGGCGGAGGATGCGTTCCTTCGCCGTTTTTTTATTGCCCTGCCTCACTAGAGGGTATGCCGCGCATTCGCCCATGAAAGGGAGAGGCGGATTTGGCTGCCCGGCGGTGACCGCGGGATGCGATTACGGGCACTGGCTGCGGAAAACCTGGCAGGGCAGCCAGAGCACCAGTTGGGGCTGCCAAATGACGATGACAAGCCCGATGAGCTGAAGGGTGACGAAGGGAACGATGCCCTTGTAGATATGGAGGGTCGTTACCTCCGGCGGGCAGACACTTTTCAGGTAGAACAGCGCATATCCGAAAGGAGGGGTCAGGAAGGAGGTCTGGAGATTGACCGCGATCAGAATGGCGAACCAGACCGGGTTGAAGCCGAAATACACCATCAGGGGCGCCAGCACCGGTACGTGAATGAAGACGATCTCGATGAAGTCCAGGAAAAATCCCGCCAGGAACAGCGTCATCATCACGACGGCCAGCACGCCCCACTGACCGAACGGCAGCTGACCGAGGAAATTCCGGATCAGTTCGTCGCCTCCCAGCCCGCGGAAGGTGAGACCGAAGGCCTGGGCGCCCACCAGGATAATGAATATCATGGAGGTCAGGCGAACGGTGGTGTGCATCACCCCTCTCAGTATCTCCATGGAGAACCTGCCGCTCGCGACCGCCAGCAGCACCGCCACCGACGCACCCACCGCGGCGGCCTCGGTCGGGGTGGCGATGCCCGCGAAGATGGAGCCCAGCACGGCCATCATCAAAGCCAGCGGTGGCACGAGCGATCTCATCACCCGGACGAAGAGCTGCGCCGGCGAAATAGCGGCCAACTCCTCCTTCGGGATCGCGGGTGCCTGGGATGGGAAGAAGAACCCGACGAGGAGGATATAGATCAGATACAGGCCCACCAGCACCATACCGGGAAAAACGGCGCCCATGAACAGATCCCCCACGGAGATGTTCATGATGTCCGCCAGTATCACCAGCACGATGCTGGGCGGGATGATCTGGCCCAGTGTGCCCGAGGCGGCGATGGTGCCCGTGGCCAGCTCCGGCGAGTAGTTGCGCCGCAGCATGGTCGGCAGCGCCAGCAGCCCCATGGTGACCACGGTGGCGCCGACGATGCCGGTGGAAGCCGCCAGCAATGCGCCCACCACGGTGACGGAGATGGACAGGCCGCCCCGCAGGCGCCCGAACAGGACGGCCATGGTATCGAGGAGCTCCTCGGCGAGCTTTGAGCGCTCCAGGGTAACGCCCATGAACACGAACAGGGGCACGGCGACCAGGGTGAAGTTCTGCATCACGCCCCAGATCCGCAAGGGGAGCAGATCGAAGAAACCCAGACCGAATCCGAGCCAGCCGAACAGCAGCGCCAGCGTCCCGATGGTGAATGCGACCGGGTAGCCGATCAGCAGCAGGCCGAAAAGCGCCACGAACATCCAGCCCGGCAGAAAGTCCATGAACCAGGCAGGAAGGAGGTCGTACATCATTTCCGGTTCTCCTCCACCCGCGTGTAATCCTTTTCTTCTGAACTATGGGTGAGCTCGTAATTCAGGCCGGCGGCCATTGGATTACGACGATGTTTCGGAAGGTTGGCCGGCGCGGGCGGCAATGCTGTCTTCGGCGACCAGAGTGGAGGCCAGCTCCTTCAGGGCCTGGATTTTCTTGTAGACATCGGCGATGCCCTGCAGGGCCAGGAAGCCAAACCCAATGGGAATAATCATCTTGAGCAGGTAGTAGCAGCACAATCCGCCCGGGTCGGGCGAATACTCTCCGACCTCCAAGGAAGCTCTGATGAACCATAAGGAGGTGAGAATCAGCAGCAGGCACATGGGAAACAGGAAGATGAACGCACAGCTCAAATCGACGATATGCTGTCCTTTCTTGGAAAGGAGTGAGTAAACGATGTCGACCCGGACATGCGAGTTGGAGAGGAAGGTATAGCCGGCGGCCATGAGAAAAATGATGGAGAACATCCACCATTCCGATTCCTGGATGACGACCGCCCCGGTATTGAAAATGTAGCGTGAAACCACGTCCCCCGTGACCAGCAGGACCAGGCCAACCATCAGCCAGCCCATGGCGCGGCCGATGTATTCGTTGACGCGCTCGATCCATCTGACCAAATGCCCCATCACAACTTGCGCTCCCTTCTGTTCCCTTTGCCCACATTACAGGGGCTTGCAATCACTTGCGGCACGGGCACCGGGCCGGCTACCCGATCCTCCGTTTGCACAGGCCCCATCCGGATAGCCGAATTGCGGGGGGATGTCAACCGAGGCACCCGGGCGCCAGACCCGGCTGGGGTGCCGCTAGGCGTCCCACAGTGCGATCGCCGCTACCGCTCGGCCGTCACAGGCGCGGTTCAATCGCGGGCTGTCGAAGCCTGCCACGCCGCGCCCACCATTGCATATCGGGCTTTTGTACAGGAGACGGTTTAATTGTGCGACGAATACGCACCTCACCTGAGCGCGGCGTAGGGCGCGCGCAGCCCTGCGCCGCCTCGGGATGCGTATCGTCGCTACTAAGCGAGGCCGCCTGTCCGGGGTCCGCGTTTTGCGTTACACTCAGCCGGGCGCGCCGCGCGGCGCATTCTCGTGACCGATCCTGCCTTAGCCAAGAAGGAGGTTCCCATGGCCAAGACCGTGTATCCACTCGCCAGGCCGCTGGCGGAGCGGGGCAAGTTTTCCGGTCCGGTGGCGTTTTCCAATGGCGTGAAGACCTCGGGGGGCGAGCTGTTGTTCATCTCCGGTCAACTCGCATACGACGAGAACATGAACCTGGTGGGCCCGGGCGACATGGGCGCCCAGACGCGCCAGGTGCTGCGCAACATCGGCAAGGCATTGCAGCAGGCCGGAGGCAGCTTTCAGGACATCGTGCGCGTGACCGTATTCGTCAAGGACATCAGCCGCTTTCGGGAATTACACGACGCCCGCCTCGAGTTCTTCCACGCCGATCACCTCCCCGCTTCCACCATGGTGCAGATCGCCGAGTTCGTTCACGAGGACGCACTGATCGAGATCGACGCCGTTGCCGTCATCGGAAGCTGACGGTCCAGCGGTAGCCGGCGAGAGAAGGACGACGAAGAGCGGGGCTACAGGCGATAGGTCTCCACCCCCCCGGGTGTATGCAGCGTCAGCCGGTTGCCCGTGCCGGGCGGGGCATCCTCGGGCACGGCTTGGGTTGCAGGCTCGCAATGGCCCACCTGCCGCACGGCCAGGCCAAAGGACCGCCCGATCTCCTCCAGCGCAGGCAGCAGACGCGGCCGGCCGATCACCTCCATGCGGTGGCCCATGTTGAATACCTGGTACAGCTCGCGCCAAGGGGTGCCGCTTACGCGCCGAATCAACTGGAACAGGGGCGGGGGTTGAAACGGGGTATCCTTGACGTAGTGAATACCCCGCCCCGTCCGCAGGCACTTGGTCTGGCCACCACCGCTGCAATGCACCAGCGCCCCCACCAGGTCGCGGTGGCCCGCAAGCAGGGCCTTGATCACCGGGGCGTAGCTGCGCGTGGGGGAGAGCAGTGCCTGTCCGATGGTCAGTGGTGTGCCCTCCAGCGGGTCTCCCAGGCGGAACGGGCCGGTGTAACGCAGATCCGGCGGAAGGTCCGCAGCGAAGCTTTCCGGGTACTTGGCGGCATAGTCGCGCGAGAGCAGGTCGTGGCGGGCGGAGGTGAGGCCGTTGCTGCCGATTCCGCTGTTGTAGCGCGACTCATAGGTGGTCTGGCCGTCCGCGGCCAGCCCCACGATCACGTCCCCGGGTTGCACGCCGCCGTTGGTGATCACCGCTTGCCGGCGCAGGCGGCCGATCATGGTTACGTCTACTAATAGCGTGGCGACCACGTCCCCGACGTCCGCGGTCTCCCCGCCGGTGGGCACCAGCGGCATGTCCCACTCCGCGTACTGGGCTTCCGTTCGCGCAAAGCCGGTCAGCAACGCCTGCACCACCTCGCCGGGCAGACGGCGCGCGT
>JACZVE010000121.1:0-3575 GCA_022572825.1 SAR324 cluster bacterium | reverse complement strand
TCCTGCCGGGCGAACCCCCGCAGCACCGCGGAGAGCACCTCCCCGGGCAGGCGCCGGGCGTGGCGCCCAATGGTGTTGGAGTAAATGTATGGGCCCAGCGCGCCCACGCAGAGCAGGTCGTCCACATTCATCACCACGGCGTCCTGGGCGATCCCCTCGAACACCCGCACGTCGCCGGTTTCGCGGTAATGCAGATACGCCGCCACGGACTTGGTGCCGGCGCCGTCGGCGTGCATGGCCAGACAGTGGTGCGCATCGCCGCTGAGGATGTCCGGGACGATCTTGCAGAAGGCGCCGGGAAACAGGCCGGGATCGCTCCCGCGCACAGCGGCGTGGAGCTCCTCTTTCCGTGCGGACACGCCGCGCGCGCTGTATCGGTCGGTGACGGTCATCAGTTGCGTCAACGTGGCAGGAGTCGCCTCGTTCTGCCGTCCGCGGGTGGACAACGGGATGCGGCTCGCGCCGGCACACTCCTTACTCCTCGTCCAGGACGACCTCCCAACACTCCAGGCGCGGCGGCCCGTCGATCACGCCGGGAGGCGCACCCCGGCCGTGGGCCTTGCGGAAGGCCTCGGAGGTGGTCCACGCCTGGAATGCCTCGGCGGACGCCCATTCCGCGTAGGAGCTGTAATGGGTATCGTCCAGCTTGAGCAGGCGAAACTTTTCGAAGCCGGGCACCCCGCCCAGGTGGGACTGCCGCGTCCGCCATCGGCCCTCGAACTCCGCGTTCTTGCCGGGATGGATCGTGAACCGGTTCATGACCACAAACATGTGCCGCCTCGCATGACAGAGTGACGCAAACGCGGGTCCGCCGCAGGCCGCCGACAGTCACAAGATCAGTACGACGTTGTTACCTGCGACCTGCCACGAGTCATTGCAGGGAACGGCCTGGAGCAACCGCGGATTAGATATCATAGTACAGCGCGAACTCTGCCGGATGCGGCCTAAGCCGCACGAAATTGATTTCTCTCTCCCGTTTATAGTCAATCCACATCTCCAGAAGATCTTCCGTGAATACACCGCCCTTCAATAGGTAGGCATGATCTTTTTCCAGGGCATCGATGACTTCTTCCAGCGAGCCGGGGGTGGACTTTATCTTGGCCTTCTCCTCACCCTCCAGTTCATACAAATCCCGATCAACCGGCGCAGGAGGCTCCATCTGGTTTTCGATTCCGTCCAGCCCTGCCATCAGCAGGGCGGAAAAGGCCAAATAGGGGTTGCACGATGGATCCGGAAATCGCACCTCAATCCGTTTCGCCTTCTCGCTTGTCGAATACATCGGGATGCGCACACAGGCACTTCTGTTTCGCTGGGAATATATCAGATTGATCGGCGCTTCATAACCCGGTACGAGCCTGCGATACGAATTGGTGGTAGGCGCGCAGAGCCCCAATAGACTGGGGGCATGATGAAGGATGCCGCCGATGTAATACTCGGCCATCTTGCTGATATCTCCGTAGCGGCCAGGTTCGAAAAATAGATTCTTTCCCCCTTTCCATAAGCTCTGGTGAACGTGCATGCCCGAACCATTATCCATGAAGATCGGCTTGGGCATGAAGGTCACTGTCTTGTTGTGGCGATGCGCGACATTTCTGACGACGAACTTGTATTTCATCAGATTGTCGGCCATGTCGACGAGCGTCGTGAATCGCATATCAATCTCGGCCTGACCTGCCGTGCCGACCTCGTGATGGTGGACTTCCACCTCCACTCCGACCCCCAACAGGGTTTTCACCATTTTGGAGCGCAAATTTTGATAGCTATCCATGGGGGGGACGGGAAAATACCCTTCCTTGTATCTGGGCTTGTAGCCTAAATTCGGATTTTCTTCCTTGCCCGAGTTCCAGAATCCCTCCGTCGAATCTATTTGATAAAAACCGCGG
Source organism: SAR324 cluster bacterium (assembly GCA_022572825.1). Lineage (GTDB taxonomy): Bacteria > SAR324 > SAR324 > SAR324 > JACQKK01 > JACZVE01. The sequence goes on along the minus strand of JACZVE010000121.1, from coordinate 1,692 downwards.
TTATAAGATTGGTCGAATCGGATATCATCGAAAATATAAAACTCCGCTTCCGGGCCAACGTAGATCGTGTCGGCTATTCCGGTCGTGTTGAGATATCGCTCGGCTTTTTGCGCGACATAACGTGGGTCGCGGGAATAGAGCTGTTGGGTTATCGGATCCTTGACATTGCAGATTAAGCTCAGTGTGGCGTCATCCGTAAAGGGGTCCAGAAACGATGCATTCGCATCAGTTAGTAGCAACATGTCGCTTTCATCGATGGACTGAAAGCCGCGAATGGACGAACCGTCGAAGGCGATGCCTTCAGTGAACAGGTCTGGCGAGAACTCTCCGATGGGAATAGAGAAATGCTGCCACAATCCGGGCAGATCGATAAACTTGAAATCGACAAACTCAACGTCATTTTCCTTAATAGTCTTCTCTATGTCGCGTAATGCCATTTTGCTGCGCTCCGGTTATCCAATTGCTTTGTTTCCCCGTTCCCCTGTTCGAATTCTGACGCATTCTGGCAAATCCAGGGCAAATATTTTGCCGTCGCCGATATTGCCCGTTCTTGCCCCTTTAATGATGGCTTCGATGGTGCGTTCCACGAACTCGTCGTTCACGGCGATCTCCAGTCGCACTTTCTTGATCAGATTGACCACTTCCCTGACGCCGCGGTAGACCTCCGCGTGGCCCTGCTGCCTGCCGACACCCAGGGCGGTGGTCACCGTCCGCCTTAATCTCATAATTTCTCCCTTTACATGCCGCATTCCGTGATGCGGGAATCAAATCGCCGAGAGGACGCTAAGCTGTTTTGAGACTAAATTCAATTGAAAAATTCTTAAGGAAGGGAGTTACAGACTCATTCCGCATTTCCGCGTGAAACGGCAGCATTTCTTAGGTCCCCCTCGTCCTCAATTTTCCTCTTCTTCCCCGCGAACCTGGAAAAACGAGCGTCGTATGGCGATACCTGCACGCGGGCCTGTCAGGGATCGAGGGGGAGCATTCCATTTCCGATGCAAGGCCGTCGCCGGCAGCTTCGCGCATTGGCGAATGACGAGGCATTCGCCCTGGGAGGCGCCGCGGCACTACCGCCGCCGCCCGACGCCCGCGCGCCGGCACGCTGCGGCAACGGGACAGCGCGAGCACCACGGGCTTTGCGGCGTGCAGATGGCCTGCCCGAAGGGCACCAGGATCGCATTCACCCGCAGCCACCAGCGCCGGGGCAGGTGCGCCCGCAGCAGGCGCTCCGTTTGGTCAGGTGTGCGGCTGCTCAGGGCACCCAGGCGATTGAGGATGCGGTGCACGTGAATGTCGACCCCCACCGCCGGTATGCCGAATGCCAGCCCCAAGGTCAGGTTGGCGGTCTTGCGGCCCACCCCGGGCAGGGCGAGCAGGGCATCCAGATCGTCCGGAACGGCGCCGCCATGGCGCTCGAGCAGAAGGCGGGCCACCGCTTTCAGCCTGCGCGCCTTCACCCGGTAGAAAGCCACCGGGTAAATCGCCTTGGCGATGGCCTGCACCCCTTGCCCCGCCAGCGCCTGCGGCGTGGAGGCGATGGCCCGCAGCCGACGGCAGGCGGGCAGCGTCGTCTCGTCGCGGGTGCGCAGGGACAATAAGGTCCCTACCAGCACACCGAAGGCGTCGCCTCCCCGACCGGCCACGACTTCCATTGCGGGGACTCGCCATTGGCGCGCCGCCCGCGCAAGCCGC
>JACZVE010000442.1 GCA_022572825.1 SAR324 cluster bacterium | reverse complement strand
CTGTGATTTGATGCCTCCAGCAGGTTGGGGGCTGAAACGCTTGCGAGTCGCGCGTTTCTCCCTTGCGAGTCGCGCGTTTCTCCCTTGCGAGTCGCGCGTTTCTCCCTTGCGAGTCGCACGATTCTTCCCCCGCATTTGCTTTTCTTCGGATAAATCACAGCCCTCCCCGGGCAGAACACCGAAACGGATTCGGGTGTTTCTCCGGCACGAACCACACCGTGCCATTCCCCCTACTCCCGCGCGTTAATCGGATAGCCGCTCGGCTTGCCCAGCAAAGGCTGGAGCAAGAGCCGATCCAACCGGAGATACTTGGGCTCGCGAAATTGTGAAATTCCAATGGTCATGGCCTCGTGCCCCGCTTCGGGCTGAGCGCGGTAAGTGCCGAACAAACGGTCCCACCAGGGGAGGTTGAAGCCGAAGTTGCTGTTGGTCTCGCGGGGAATGACGGAGTGATGTACGCGGTGCATGTCCGGCGTCACCACGAACCAGCGCAGCACCCGATCCAACCCCAGGGGCAAACGGATATTGCTGTGGTTGAACATGGAGCTCCCGTTCAGGAGCACCTCGAAAATCACCACCGCAACCACCGGCGGACCCAGCACGACGACCACCCCGAGTTTGATTCCCATGGAAAGGAGGATCTCCACAGGGTGAAAGCGGGCGCCCGTGGTGACGTCAAAGTCCAAATCAGCGTGGTGCATCCTGTGAAGTCGCCAGAACAGGGGCACGGCATGCACCATCACGTGCTGGAGATAGATGGCGAAGTCCAACGCCACGACCGCCGCCAAAACTGAAATCCAGTAGGGCGGACTGAAATTATTGAGCAGGCCCCACCCTTCCTTTGCGACCAACGCGGCCATTCCCACGGCCACAACGGGAAAGACAGCCCGTAACAGTAGCGAGTTGAGGAAGACGAGGGCCAGGTTGTTAACCCAGCGTATCGTCTTGGAAACGGTTAATCGGCGCCTGGGCGCGATCACTTCCCAAAATGCGAAAAGCACCAACACGCCGAAAAAGAATCCGAGGCGAATGGACACCTCGTTTGCCATTACAAAGTCGGACATGCGAATACCTCCCAACGATGGGTATCCACGAAGACGCAGCCTCCCGCTTGCTCGTGAATAGTCATGGATTACGTAAATGCGAGGCTAAAAGATGATCACCTTTACCACCACCGCGATTTCGCTGCTCGATATTTCCATTGACCCTTGCTCCACCTCCTCGACGAGCCTATCGGGCTCGATCCTGCCAGCTTCGCGACAGCTTCCGCGCTCCTGAGACCGCAAGTCGCCGCCCAAGCCTCGGTCTCACCCTCCAGCAGCCAGCGCGGCGCTGCCGGCCGGTGACGCCGGATTGAGCGGGGCTGGAAGAGGTGCGGCCGACCAGCGCCTTGACGGCTCTCCTGATTCCGCATATACTTATAAATTAAAGTGATATCATACGCTTAGCGGCCCCGCGTCGCTCGGGGTTAAAATCCAGCGGCCGGTCGGTGACGATGGGCCAGCGCTCACGATGGGAGATGAGCCGATGCCGATTTACGAGTATGTTTGCTCCACCTGCGGCAAGGAGTTCGAGGCGATACAGAAATTCTCCGATGCCGCCCTCACGGAATGTACCTGCGGCGAAGCGGGCCAGGTGCAGCGCAAGCTTTCCCTCAGCGCGTTCCAGCTCAAAGGGAGAGGATGGTACAAGGATCTGTACGGGTCCGGCAACGGCAAAAAGGCCGACCAGGGTGACGGCGCCAAGGGCGATGCCGCGAAAAAAGATGCGGCCAAACCGGAAGCGAGCGGCAAGTCAGACGGCAAGACAGGCTCTGAATCCAAGGCAAGCGACAGTGGCAAGAAAACCGGCGCCACGAGCACGACTCCGTCCGTGCCCGCCGGACGTCGCGGCGATTGCTAAGTCGCATTATATGCCGATAGCCTTAGCTCCGCACAAATGAGGTACTAACGCTCTCGCGGCGGAACCCCATCCCCCGGCCCCCTCCCCGTGCACGGGGAGGGGGAGCATCGCGCCACTGGAAATCGATGCCGAAGGGCACGGGCGGTGTAGCACGCAAAGCAATAACAGAGA
>JACZVE010000120.1 GCA_022572825.1 SAR324 cluster bacterium | reverse complement strand
AGTTGTTAATATAGGCTATTTTCGGGGTGCAGGGGGCTTAGGCCCCGCCGGGGAAGAATCGCGCGACTCGCAAGCGATTCAAAGCGCGACTCGCAAGCGATTCAAAGCGCGACTCGTAAGCCTTTCAGGGGAGCAGCGCACGACACGCAAGCGGTGCGCCCCTTATCCGCCGGAGGCATGAATCGTCCGCCGGAAGGCATAAAATGTCCGCCGGAGGCATAAATTCACAGGTCTTCTATGCTGCCAGCGCCCCTTGGACGGCCCGCGCGGTATACACCTTGGCGAGCTGCGCCCGGTAGGCCGCGGAGCCGTTCAAGGGATCCTCGAGGGGATCGCGGATGTCCGCGGCGATCTGCTCCGCCGCCGCCTTGATGGTGCCGGCATCCAGGGCTTTGCCCGCCAGCGCCTGCTCCACGGTAGCGGCGCGGAAGGCCTTGGCGCTCACGCCCGTAACCCCGATGCGCGCGCCTCTGCAGGTGTTTCCCTCCATGTCCAGCACGACGGCGACCCCGACCAGGGCGAAGCCCGAGGCGTGCTGCGCCATCTTCAGGTAGCAGGTCTTGGGGCCCGTCGCCGGCACGCTGACGCTCACCAGGATCTCGTCCGCTGCAATGGACGTGCTGAGGGCATCGACGATGAAGTCCGCCACCTTGACCGTGCGCGACTGCCTGCCGCCGAGGCTGAGCTCGGCATCCAGGGCCATCGCCGCGGCGGGCAGGTCGGCGGCCGGATCGGCATGGACGAGGCTCCCGCCGATGGTGCCGCGATTGCGCACCTGCACGTCGCCCACCTCGGCGGCCGCCTGGCACACCAGGGGGCATTTGGATCGCAGCAAGGCGTTGCCGGCCAGCTCGCTGTAGGTGGTGCGCGCGCCGATGACGATCTTCCCGCCGGACTCCGAGACGCCCTTCAGATCGTTGAGCTTCCTCAGGTCGATCAGGTGGGACGGCGCGGCCAGGCGCAGCTTCATCAGCGGGATCAGGCTCATCCCCCCGGTGACGATCTTGGCGTCCTCCCCGTGCTGGCCGAGGAGGCTGGCGGCTTCCTGGAGGGAAGCCGGGGCATGATACTCGAACTTTTCCGCGAACATGGCTTCCTCCTCAGGCTTTGGCTTGCTGGATGGCGTTCCAGACCTTGTGCGGCTTGAAGGGCATATCCAGGTGTTTGATGCCCAGCGGCGCCAGGGCGTCCATCACCGCGTTGAATACGCAGGCGGTGGCCCCGATGGTGCCGGACTCGCCTATGCCCTTGGCGCCCAGCGAGTTCACCGGCGTGGGCGTGACCGTGTGGTAGGTCTCGAAGTTCCTCACCATGTGGGCCTTGGGAACCGCGTACTCGGTCAGCTCGCCGGTGATGAGCTGGCCGTTCTCGTCGTAAACCACTTCCTCGAACAATGTTTGGGCCAGACCCTGGACGATGCCGCCGTGCACCTGGCCGTCCACGATGAGCGGGTTGATGACGTTCCCGCAATCGCTCACCGCCACAAATTTTTTGATCTCAACCTCGCCGGTATCCGCATCGATATCCAGCGCGCAGATAAACGTGCCGAAGGGGTAGGTGAAGTTTGTCGGCTCGAAGCGGCTGGTGGCCTCCAGACCAGGCTCCAGGTCCGCCGGAGCCGTCCCCGGCCCTTTCCAGGAAAAATCGTAGGCCGCGTAGGCCACCTCGCCCAGGGTGACCTTTCGGGATGGCTCGCCCTTTACGAAAATTTCCCCGTTCGCATACTCCATGTTCTCCGGTTGGGCGTCCAGCATGTGGGCGGCAAACTGCTTGGCCTTGTCCTTCACCTTGCCGATGGACATCATCAGCGCCTCGCCGCCGACGGCCTGCCCGCGGCTGCCATAGGTGTCGTTGCCGTAGGGCACCACGTCGGTGTCCGAGTGCAGCACGCGCACGCTATCCATCGGGACGCCCAGTTCGTCGGCGGCGATCTGGGCGAAGGTGGTCTCCTGGCCCTGGCCGTGGGGGGAAATTCCGGTGAGCACGGTAACCGTGCCCGTGGGTTCGACCTTCACCGTGCTGGCCTCCCACCATCCTCCGCCGGGTGGCGGAACCGACGAGGGTCCGAATCCGCATACGTCCAAAAATGAACTTACACCGATGCCCATCAGGCGGCCCTCCGTGCGGGCCTGTTTCTGTTCTGCCCGCAACTGTTTGTAATTCACCAATTCCATCGCCTTGTCCAGCGCCTTGCTGTAATCACCGCTGTCATAAGTCATGCCCGACGGTGTCGTCGCGGGAAACTCGGTGAGAAAATTCTTCCGGCGCACCTCGGTGGGATCGAGCCCGGTTTCGCGGGCGATCACGTCCATCACCTTTTCCGCGACCATCGTCGCCTCCGGCCGTCCCGCGCCGCGGTAAGCATCGGTGGCCACCTTGTTGGTGAACGCGCCCAATTGCTCGAAGCAGATGGCCTCCAGCTTGTAAACCCCGGTAAACATGATCAGGGTGAAATTTCCGATCCCGGGCGTGAGCAGTTGCAAATAGGCCCCCATGTCATTAAGAAGCTTCAATTTACAGGCGAGCCAAGTGCCGTCCTTGTTGAAAGCGATGTCCACGTACTGCATCTGTCCCCGGCCATGGGTCGTACTGGTGAAGTTCTCACGCCGCTTTTCAATCCACTTGACCGGCTTGCCGAGCGTTTTTGCCAGATACGGAATCAAGAATTCTTCCGGGTATATATTCAACTTGGAGCCGAAGCTGCCTCCGACGTCCGGGGCGATGAATCGGATCCGGTTTTCCGGCATCGGGAGCACCATCGACAGCACCGTGCGCGCGATATGGGGAATCTGGGTAGAGCTCCACACCGTCAGGCTTTCCCGGCCCACGTCATAGTCGGCCAGCACCCCGCGCGTTTCCATGGCAACGGGAACGAGACGCTGGTTGTCGAAGCGGAACGACGCGGTGTGATCCGCCTCCTTGAAGAGTTGCTCGACCTTTTCGATTGCTTCCGGCGAAGGTCCGCCTGGCAGGTGGAAGGCGAGGTTGCTGCCGAACTCCTCGTGAATCACCGGGCTGCCGGGCTCGGCCGCCTTCTCCACGTCTATTACGACGGGAAGATCTTCGAACTCCACCTCTATTGCGTCCAAGGCATCGTGGGCGATGTAGGGATCGGTCGCCACCGCCACGGCAACGTTCTGGCCCACGAAATTAACCTTATCGATCGCGATGACGGGTTGAGGCGGGACATTCAGTTTCACGCCGGCCAGCCAGTGGTTGCCCTCAGCGTTCTGGGCGGCGGTGGGAACGGTGCCGATCTTTCCCTCCAGGTCCTTGCCGGTGAAAACGGCCACCACGCCGGGCAGGGCCCTGGCCTTGGAGACGTCGATGCGCTTGATGCGGGCGCGAGCATGGTCGCTGCGCAGCAGGGCGGCATGGAGCATGCCGACCAGCTTGATATCGTCCACATATTTGCCCGTTCCGGTGATGAAGCGCGGGTCCTCCTTGCGCTTGATGCGCTGCCCCATCATTTTCGGTGTCGCTACCATGGCTTTATTCCTCCCTCAATTCCAGTGTAATGCCCCGATGGTCGAATCAGGCCGCGGCTTGCTCAGCCCCGCATTTTCCTGGCCGCCGACTGCACCGCGTTGACGATGTGCTGATAGCCGGTGCAGCGGCACAGGTTTCCTTCCAGGCCGTGGCGGATCTCTTCCTCGCTGGGGTTTTTATTGCGGGAGAGCAGGTCGTAGGCGCTCAGGATCATGCCGGGGGTGCAAAACCCGCATTGCAACCCGTGCTCTTCCCAGAATCCCTCCTGGATCGGGTGATAGGTTCCGTCCTTTTTCAGGTCCTCGATGGTGGTCACCTTGCAGCCTTCGGCCTGCACGGCGAACAGGGTGCAGGACTTGACGGCCTGGCCGTCCAGCAAAATGGTACAGGCACCGCACATGCTCGTCTCGCAGCCCACGTGCGTGCCGGTCAGGCCCAGGTCCTCCCTCAGGTAATGCACCAGCAGGAGCCGGGGCTCGACCTCCGACTGTTGCCCTACGCCATTCACTTCCACACTGATTTTAACCCCCATTGCAAACACCTCCTTCAATGCAGCGGGCGACCGCGATTTCGCCGCAATCGGGCAAACGCCGCCCCACTCGATTCGGCTACGCTGTGAAGTTTAAGATGGGAGATCGTCCAAGATCGCCGCGGGATGCTAACCCCTGCCGGCAGACCCGCGCAAGGCGGGCCTCCGGCCTCCTCCGTGTACGGTTAGGCTTCGATCAATCGGGCGCATCTGTCAATGGAAATCGCCGTGGCCGCCATCTTTTTCCCGCGCCGGGGCAGAGTCCGTCGGTTGCGGCAATTGCGAAACAGCGGGGAGCTCCCGGCGGTGCGTGCATCACCACCGAATTGGGGGCCATTGCGGCAGGCGGTGCGCCGTGGGGCGCTTCGCTGTTGCCTACCGGGGCGAGCGGTCCTAAGCTGGCATCGCACCGGCGGCGGGGAAGCAGTAAAGGCAGTCGTGATACGCCGTCGATCTCAATCGCTACCATCCAGGGCGGGCTTATTATGCAATTCCGAAAGCTGGGTAGCAGTTCGCTGGAAGTGTCGGCCATCGGGCTGGGCTGCATGTCCATGTCCGGGACCTACGGCAAGAGCGAGGACGCAACGTCCATCGCCGTGATTCATCGCAGCCTGGAGCTGGGCGTCAATCTGCTGGATACGGCGGATGCGTATGGGAAGGGACATAACGAGGAACTGGTTGCACGGGCGATTCGGGATCGGCGCGACAAGGTCGTTTTGGCCACGAAGTTCGGCAACGTTCCCGGCGGCGCCAACGGCAAGCCCGAATACGTCGCGCAGGCCTGCGAGGCCAGCCTCAGGCGACTGGGGGTCGACGTGATCGATCTCTACTACCAGCACCGTGTGGACCCCACCGTGCCGATCGAGGACACCGTGGGTGCGATGGCGCGGCTGATCGAGCAGGGCAAGGTGCGCTGCCTGGGCCTGTCCGAGGCGGCGCCGGCCACGATCCGGCGCGCGGCGGCCGTGCATCCCATTGCGGCGGTGCAGAGCGAGTACTCGCTGCTGTACCGGCTCCCCGCGGAGGAGACGCTGCCCGTGTGCCGCGAGCTGAACATCGCATTCGTCGCCTACGCACCGCTGGGGCGCTCATTGCTCACCGGCGCGGTAGCCGCACTCAGCGATATTCCCGATGGCGACCGGCGCCGCGATCACCCGCGGTTCCAGCAGGAAAATCTCGCCCAAAACCTGGAGCTGGTGCGCCGGGTTGAAGCGATCGCGGCTGAGTTGGGTGCCAGGCCATCGCAGCTCGTGTTGGCCTGGCTGCTGGCGCAGGGGGAGGAGATTATCGCATTGCCGGGCACCAAGCGCCTGGCCTATCTGACGGAAAACCTGGGCGCGCTGAACGTCCGGCTGGATGGCGCCGTTCTCGCGCGCATCGGCAGTGCCGTTCCCGCCGGCGCCGCCGCTGGCGCTCGCTATCCCGAAGCACAGATGCGCGCCGTGCATATTTAGGCGGGCTACAGGCTAAAGGGCGGGCAATGGCGACTTCCGCGGGCCGTCAGCGGACGAGGCGGCTGAGGGCGGCGGGACCGCGGCAATGCCGCAAGCCGAAGGCATTACCTGCGGTTGGGCTGGCGAGGCCGACAAGGGGAGGGATTTATGCGGGACGGCAATACGCTTCGGATTTTCAGGTGGGTCCTGGTCGTGGCGGCATATGCGATCGCCTTCGCCGCGGTACTGGGCGCCATCGTGCTCTTCAAGACTTCGTACTATTGGTAAACGTGGCGCGAAGGCGGCGCGTCGATTTGCGAGCTGTCAGGATGACCCGGGAAATGATGAAATGCTGGGCCCGGCGAAACATCGCGGTTATCATTACAAGCCCAACTTGTCACCTGAACCTTTACCGTTCAGGTTGAATTTGAGCCAGTGATGCAACGCCGCCGCGCGGGTATTGGTCAATAGGATAAAGGGGCAGCGCGTTGCTGGATCGATGCGCCGGGTCAGGGCATCGCATGAGGCCCGCCCCGGCGCGCTTTTGTCATCTCGAATCGCGTAGAGGACGCCATGAAAGTCGGATTATTCCTCACCAATCAGCAACACCTGGAAACCGACATGGTCGGCGCGTTTGCGGACCAATGCGTTATGGTGCGCGCGGCGCGGGACCGGGGCTGGGATTCCCTGTTTTCCGGGCAGCATTACCTCACCGAAGGGAACAACAAGATGCTGCAGATCGTCCCCTTCCTCGCTCGATTGGCGGCCGAGGCGGGGGAAATGACGCTGGGACTGGGCGTGCTGCTCATCAACCTCCACAATCCGGTCTATGTGGCGGAGACCGTTGCCACGCTGGACGTCATCGCCCGCGGCAACTTCATATTCGGCGTGGGCTTGGGGTACCGCGATGTGGAATTCGACGCCTTCCGGGTGCCCAAGGGCCAGCGCGTGAAGCGCTTCGAGGAATGCCTGGAACTGGTGCAGCGGCTGTGGACGGAAGATACGGTGAGCCATGAGGGCGAGACCTGCAAGCTGGAAAACGTCCACATGAACCTGCGCCCCGTGCAAAAACCCCGTCCCCCGATCTGGATCGCGGCCAACAGCGACAAGGCGGTGCTGCGGGCGGCGCGAATCGGCGACTCCTGGCTCATCAATCCCCATTCGACCACACGGACCCTCAAACGTCAGCTTGCGCTCTACCGGCCCGAGTTGGAGCGGCAAGGCCGGCCGTTCCCACGGGAACTGCCTTGCATCAAAGAGGTGTTTTGCGCAAAGGACCGCGCGGCGGCCATCGAAATGGCCGGCCCGTACCTGGCCGGCAAATACAAAGATTACGCCCGCTGGGGACAGGATAAGGCCATGCCGGAAGACGAGTCCTTTGACATCGATTTCGATGCGCTGAGCGAGGACCGGTTTATCCTCGGATCGCCGGAGGAGTGTTTCGCGCAACTGCGGCCCTATTGGGAGGAACTGGGTGTCAACCACCTGATTATCCGCACCCATTGGGCGGGCATGCCCCTTGCCACCGCCCTGGCCAGTATGCGCCTTATTTCCGATGAGCTCCTGCCGGCCCTGCGCCGGGTGTAGCGGCCCGCCCCAATAGCTACGCCCCGCTTTGCCGACTGTCCCGCGCCGCCGAGCGCTGAACCGCGCCGAACGCTCTCATGGTTGCTTGACCCCCCGCTGGCGTCAATCCAGTATCACCGTACCTCGTGTCGCAAGAATTCGGAGCCATGGAATGGCACAAACGCAGAGCGCCGCACTGACCGGGCTGTGAGGCCGGCTCGACATTAACCGGAGGCATTCGCAATGAGCACTACAGACCCTAACCGCGTGATCTTGACGGGTGAAAACCCGTTCATACGACTCAGCGAATCCGATGGCGATCCCAATACGACGGATGCGAGCTTCTGGCGCATCCTCTTCTGCCCGGCCGGACCCGGGCACGTACTCTATCTCAAGAGCGAGTTGACGGATAATCGCTGGCGCATCTACTCCGACAACATCGCGATGGCGCGTTGGCTGCAGTCGACGGTTCAGGGAATGCTCAACGCCGAGACCGCGGACACGGCCATCCCGGTGCTCGAGGCCCAGTTCACCAAGTCGGGTGATCCGCGCTATTTCTGGAGCGAGCGGGTCGTATCGAGGGACGAGGAGATCACCCTCACATGGCACGAGTTCGGTGATCCGCTGCTTATCCACACACAGCCCCACGCGCAACCGGAACGGCCCTTCGGGGTGTGCACCGTTCTTATACCCGCGCTCGGTGCGCGCCTGTCACGAAACGGAATTGCAGCAACAGGCCGGCCGTGGCCACGGGAGCGCGATGGAAGACCGTTCAGCACATGCGCGTTGGCCTTCTCCGAAAGTTGGACGGAATCCCGCTAATGTTGCGTAACTGAAATTCGTTTCTACATTCCGGTTTATTCAGGGATAGGGGCAATCGCAACAAGCTTCTGTTTTCATTGAACAACACCTCTCCACCCATCCTCCTCTCCCGCGGGAGAGGAGGAGCAACACGCGGCTCGAACGTCCGCTATCCGCCCGGAATCAGACGGAGGAGGGCACTGGTGTCGGAGGTCTGTTTTTAGCCAGCACCGGAAGTGAGAAAGGGGCGTTGCGGGCCGTCGTTCTGCTGGCCGCACTACACAACCCTTGCCCCCGGTGTGCGGGGCGGTTGGGTGCGTTGAATGGCGCCGCCCAGCCTACAAGATGCAGAATTGATGGTCGTGCTAGTTT
>JACZVE010000119.1 GCA_022572825.1 SAR324 cluster bacterium | reverse complement strand
TCTCGGGCAACCGCAACTTCGAGGGCCGCATCAGCCCGCAAATTCGCGCCAACTATCTGGCGTCGCCGCCGCTGGTCGTCGCCTACGCGCTCGCCGGCAGCCTGCGCGTCGATATTACCACCGACGCGCTCGGCGAGGACGCGCGGGGCGACCCCGTCTACCTGCGCGATATCTGGCCCGCCAACCAGGAAATCCAAGACACCCTGCGCCGGGTGGTGACGCCCGAAATGTTCGCCCGCCGCTACGCCGACGTCTTCACCGGCGACGAAGCCTGGCAGGCGATGGGCGGCGACGGCGGCCTGACCTACGGCTGGGCCGAAGATTCGACCTACGTGAAGCGCCCGCCCTACTTCGACGGCATGGGGGCCGAGCCGCCCGCGCTCGCCGACATCCGCGGCGCGCGCGTCCTGGCGATGCTCGGCGACAGCATCATTATCGAGAGCATCTTCACGATCCCCGGCATGGGGCAGTTAGGGTTTGAAGCGATCCTCTCGCGCGACTACCCGGTGGTGATGGCGACCCTGTTCTTCTTCTCCCTGCTGGCGCTGGCGAGCAACCTGCTCAGCGATCTCTCGCTGATCCTGGTCGATCCACGCATCTCGTTCGAGAGCGCGCCGAGGTAGCCGCCATGGCCGAGCCCATGCCATCGACGCCCGCCGGCCACCCCGGGCCGCGTTCTTCCGGCGTACGCCCAGCCCGCCGGTGGCTGCCGCGCCCGCGGACGAGCGAGGAGACGCGGCGCAAATGGCGGGCGTTCCGCAAAAACCGCCGGGGGCTGTATAGCCTGATCGTACTGGCGGTGCTGATGGGGCTCAGCCTGTTCGCCGAGCTGTACGCCAACAGCAAGCCACTGATCATCCACTACGAGGGACAGTTCTACTTTCCCATGCTGAAATCGTATCCGGAGACTACCTTCGGGGGCGACTTCGAGACGGAGACGGATTATCAGGATCCGTACGTGCGCGAGCTGATCAGCGAGGGCGACAACTGGGCGCTTTACCCGCCGATCCAGTGGGACTACAGGTCGATCAATTACGAGCTGGGCCGCCCCACGCCCGCCCCTCCCACTGCGGTGAACTGGCTGGGCACCGATGATCGCGGGCGGGACGTGCTGGCGCGGCTCATCTATGGCTTCCGCATCTCCATGTTCTTCGGGCTGATCCTGGCCGCGATCGGCACGCTCATCGGGATCATCGCCGGTGCCGTGCAGGGCTATCTGGGGGGCTGGGTGGACCTGCTGGGCCAGCGCGGCATCGAGATCTGGTCGTCCATGCCGGAGCTGTACCTGCTCATCATCATCTCCGCCTCCTTCGGCCCCAGCATTCCCAAACTCATCGTGATCCTGAGCCTGTTCGGCTGGATGGGCCTTTCCGTGTACGTGCGGGCGGAGTTTCTGCGCGCCCGCAACTTCGACTACGTCAAGGCGGCGCGGGCGATGGGCGTGGGCAACTGGACGATCATCCGCAAGCACATCCTGCCCAACACGCTGGTGCCGGTCATCACCTTCTTCCCGTTCGCCGTCTCCGGCGCGATCGTCGCGCTGACCAGCCTGGACTTTCTCAATCTGGGCGTGCCCAGCCCGACGCCCTCCCTGGGCGAGCTGCTGCGTCAGGCCAAGGCCAACGTGGAAGCGTGGTGGATCTCGCTGACCACTTTCGCCGTGTTGGTGCTCACCGTCATTCTCATCAACTTCATCGGAGAGGCGCTGCTGCAGGCCTTCGATCCGCGGCGGCGGTAGCTGTTCAGTCGCGAGCCATCCCGCTGCCCGTGGCCGGCAGGTGCTCAGTCGCGCAGGCGCTCGATCCCGCCAGCGCCGAACAGGCGCACCGCATTGCGGTAGGCGATGGCCCTGGCGACTTCGGCGGGCAGCCGCGCCAGCCAGCGGCGGTGATCGGCGATGATGGCCTCGTAGGCTTCCCAGCGGGAGTTGGTGTAGGTGTCCGATCCGATCATGAAGCGGCCGGAATGGGCAATCAGGAGCGGCCGCCAAGCGCCGTGCAGGTCACCGCTCGCCAGAATTTCCCCTTCCCGGAACGACAGCTCCGCCCAGAGGTTGGCGAACCTGTCCATCATGCGGCGGATATCCTCCGGCGGCGTCACCATGCCGGCATGGCCCCAGAGAATTTTCAACTCGGGTTCCAATGCAAACAGGGCGGCAACGGGTGCCGCATCGGCATGAACGTGGAGCACGATGCCTCTTTCCACCGCCATCCGCGCCACTTTTCGCACCACGTCCGTTCGCGCCTGCTCGGGTGAATGGAGGTGAAACTCACCGATGCCCTGATAGCTACCCTGCCGCAGCCGGGCAGCGACGTAGTCCGCGGTGGGCGCGTCGTGGAACCAGTTGCCGGAATGCACGCCGGTCCGGTAGGGGCGCAACACCGGGACGAACCGGTGCGGGTGCAGGCCGTGCAGCCGGAGGGTGCCGTCGTCGGGCGTGCTGGAGACGAGGGCCCGCAGGACATGGGCGGCGTCCAGCTTGGCCCCGATGGCGGGCGGATCGTATTCGGGCCAGGCGGGGCTGCTGTAGTGGATATGGGTGTCGAAGATGGGCAATGGCTCCGCGGAAGCGGCCGTGCCCGCCAGCAGGGCGAGCGCGAGCAGCACCCGACCCGCCGGCCAACATCGCGCCTTACATCGCATTTCGTACAACGTCCTCCACATCACCGCGCCTCCACCCTGACGAACACCCCCTCGCCCCGCGCCGTCTCCTGGCCGCCGGCGAGCAGCGCGCAGCGCACGGTGATCTTGCGGCCGCGCAATTCCTGGACGCGCGCCCGCAGCTCGAGGGGGCCTTCGCTGGGTGTGGGCTTGAGGTAGTCCACGTGCAGGGAGGCCGTGACGTAGACCAGCGCCGGCTCGGATCCCAGCGGCCGCCCCTCGGCGCGGTAAGCGGCCGCGGTGGCGGTGCAGGCCGTATGGCAGTCGATCAGGGTCGCGATCAGCCCGCCGTTGAGGACGCCCGGCATGCCGACGTGCCAGGGCTGGGGCGTCCAGCGGCAGACGCCCTCCTCGCCCTCCCAATGGCTGCGGATGCGCAGGCCGTGCGCGTTGTCCTGCCCGCAACCGAAGCAGGTCTGCCCGAAGGGACGAAGATGGTCCTGGAAGACGACGGGTTCCATGTATCCGGCTCCCTGCTAATAATTAAAAGCGGTCTGGAACTTACCGGCTGAATAGCGGCGCTGGGATTTCCTGAGGGGAGCGAAGGATCTCATCTCATTGAAAACGTCGAGATTCTCCGGGCCAGCGCACGGCCCTCAGTATGGCACACAGGTGCGCTGTTTTCCTCGCTCTGTCAGGGCACCGCCGCGGATCGCGTTCGGCCTGACAGGTTAGTCCGGCCGCGGCGCGAAGACAATCCTACCCCCCCAAGCGGGGCACTGGGCGACCCCTGCCAGGGGGTTGCGCTTTGGGCTCGAGCCGATAGACAGGAGGGAAGGGCAAATTCCACACATGAGAGCGATCATCCATGGAGCAGATTACCTTCGACGAGTTCCAGAAAGTGAACATCCGCGTGGGACGGATCACACGGGTGGAGGACTTTCCCAAGGCCCGCCAGCCTTCCTACAAAATCTGGATCGACTTCGGTCCGGAGTTGGGCGAGAGGAAGTCCAGCGCCAAGCTGACCCAACTGTACTCCAAGGAGGCGCTGCTGGGCCGCCAGATCATTGCGGTGGTGAACTTCCCGCGCCGCCAGGTGGCCGACTTCATGTCGGACGTGCTCATCCTGGGCGCGATGGTGGACGACGAGACCGTCGTGCTGCTGCAGCCGGAGCGGGAGGTGCCGGTCGGCGTGAGAATGCTGTGAGCCACCTGTCAGGAATTTCGCACTTCGAGCCTATTCAGCAATACACGTACCCTTCCACGCG
The DNA here is from genome assembly GCA_022572825.1 of SAR324 cluster bacterium. Classification (GTDB taxonomy): domain Bacteria; phylum SAR324; class SAR324; order SAR324; family JACQKK01; genus JACZVE01. The sequence goes on along the minus strand of JACZVE010000119.1, from coordinate 4,334 downwards.
GTGCTCCGGCTGCAGCGGCGGCAGCAGCGTATCGCGGCAGCCGACGGCGCGGTGGGTAATCCAGGCGCAGAGCAGACTGTCGAGGGCGTCGCCATCGGCATCGTCAACGATGACCTGCCGCAAGTCCGCCGCGTCCAGCACGATACCCTCGCCCAGCAGCATCCCCAGAATGGCCTCGCGCGCGCTGCGGTGCTGCGGGCCGCGGCCCTTGTACGGCACGCGCATCCGGCGGCGTTTGAGGGCGGAGGCAGGGCAGGTCTCCAGCAGCCAGGGGCGCTCGCCGGCGGGAGCGTGCAGGGGCAGCACCCGGGCACCGTGATCCCGCACCATGGGCAGCAACACGCTGACGATTCCGTGGTAGGTCTGCCGGTACAGCCGCAAGTTGTGGGCGGCAAACGGCGTGCGGGCCTCGCGGTCGCACAGGCGCCGCAACGCGCGCTCGGAGCCCGCTGCGCAACAGGCGGCGCGAAAGGCCTCGGGCGTACGGTAGCGCGCGGGGAAGGCCGCCAGAAACTCCGCGAAGTTCGGCTCGGACACCAGGCCGCGGTGCAAGCCGAAGGGAAAGTCCAGACCCGCGGCGAAGAATCCCTGGCGCCGCAGATAGGCCACCAATGCCGGCAGGCAGAGCTCCCGCCTGGCGGCTGCCCCGGGCAGCGTTTCGGCGGGCCGGCACTGGGTCACGTGCAGCGCGTCGCCGGCAACCTGCCCACTGGTGAGCCAGATCTTGCGTCCCGCGTTGACCGCGCCGCTGAAGTCCAGCCCGAGAATGCGTGCAGGGCGAGGGAATCCGGCAGGGGTCATAATTGTCACTGACCGATCCTTCTCAAAGCGCGATACCCCCTTTGACGAGCCCATTTAAAGCGTCTCTGATTCGGTTACAGATCTCAAACACCCGCAATCCGCCTTCGGGGGACGCCTGTCAAAGTGCGCACGCAAATAATCCTTTACGGTCCCAGATTCCTTGCATCTTTTTGACACTGAGCTTGCGTAAACCGTGGTTGCATGGGGAGGATTTTGCACTTTTTCCCGTGCGTGCGGATCGTGTAGGCTGTTACATGGTGTAGGGCATCTGGTCAAAGGAAGCCATGATGCGCGGGAAAAACAGTTGATGGGCCGGGTACGGGGAAGGCCACAGGATGGATCAGGGGCACCTTGTCGAAGTCCCGACCGCGAAGACGGGTTTGAATGGCAGAGATCGAGCAGCACACGCAAATCCGGGCCGGCCGCACGGGCCTGACGGCGAGCGACCCCGCCCTGGCCTGCCCCGGCTACGTCATTTACACGCCCATTGCTGGAGACGGCACCGTCTACGCGATCGACGTAAACGGCAAGGAGGCCCACCGCTGGAAACTGGATTATCCGCCCGGCCTGTGGGGCTACGTGCTGCCCAACGGCAACTTCTTCTACAACGGCAAAATCGTCCGCGACGATACGTGGGACCGCTTCGAGAACTGGAAAGCCTTCAAGGGCGGGATTATGTTGGAGGCGGAGCTGGACGGCACCGTGGTGTGGGAGCATCGCGACCCGGACCACCACCACGACGGACGGCGGCTGGAAGGCGGCGGGGCGCTCTACATGAACCTCGAGCCTGTAACCGAGGAGTTGGCCGCCCGCGTAAAGGGGGGGATTTCCACTGCGGAGCCGGAACGGATGTGGGCAGACGTGATCGTGGAGGTGGACGCCGCGGGCAAGCGCGTGTGGGAGTGGCACGCGGCCGAGCATCTCGATGTGGAAAGGCACGTGATCGGCTTCAACGATCACCGCAGCGAGTGGAGCCACGGCAACACCGTCGCGCCCCTCCCGAATGACCGGGTGCTCGTCAGTTTTCGCAACCTTTCCACCGTTGCCATCATCGACAAGGCCTCCGGCCGAATCGAGTGGGAGCTAGGCCCGGAGGTGCTGGCCCAGCAGCACGATCCGAGCGGGCTGGCCGACGGCAACATCCTCGTGCTCGACAACGGGGCCCACCGGCTGGACAACGGCCTGCCCTTCACCCGGGTGGTGGAAATCGACCCGGTCAGCGGCGACATTGTCTGGAGCTACCAGGATAGCCCGCCCTATGCCTTCTTCAGCGCCTACATCTCCGGCGCCCGGCGTCTTTCCAACGGCAACACGCTCATCACCGAGGGCGCGCCGGGCAGGATGTTTCAGGTGACGCCTGAGGGCGAGGTGGTGTGGGAATACATCAATCCCCACTTTCACCTTCATGTGCGCGGCTACCAGTCCAACGCCGTATTCCGCGCCAGCCTCGCTCCGCCCGGCCTAATTTCCGGACTGCCCTGAGCGAAGCTTTTGCGTGCCGCCCAGTACGACCCGTCCCCAGTCATTGTACCACTGCGTGAGTTAGCCCCGAGAGGGAATCGGGTTCAAGAATCTCTCTCATAAACAACAGTCTGATTTCCAGGGAGAAGACCAGGCCGAATAGTCGAGCTCGGGAGTTGGTTCTGAAAGCTATTGGGGTAGGCCGAAACCTATCCGTAAAGCTCCAGCCACGCCCGGGCGATTTCCTCCCGCGTGGCGAACCACACGTCGGAATATTTCCGGGCGTAGTCGATGAAGCGGCGCAGCCCGCCCACTCGGCCCGGCCGCCCGATGATGCGCGGGTGCAGCCCGACGGACATGATGCGGGTGCTCCTGGCCGCCTCGGCGTAGAGAACGTCGAAGGTGGCCTGCAGATAGCTGAAAAAATGATCCGCCGTTAAGAACCCGGGCGAAAGCCAGAAATTGAAATCGTTGGCATCCGGGGTATAGGGCACCACCAGGTGCCGCTTGCCCGATACCTCGACGAAGTAGGGGCTGTCGTCGTTGTAGGCATCGGAGTCGTAGAGGAATCCACCCTCCTCCACCACCAGGCGCCGGGTGTGCACGCTGGGCCCGTAGCGGCAGTACCAGCCCACCGGGCGCCGGCCCGTGGTTTTCTGGAACGATTCCACCGCCAGCCGAATGTGTTCCCGCTCTTCCTCTTCGCTCAGGCGGAACACCTCCTCCCAACGGTATCCGTGCGAGCAGATTTCATGACCGGCCTCCACGCAGGCCTTGGCCACGGCGGGGTTGTGCTCGAAGGCGACCGCGCAGGCGAACATCGTCGCCTTCACCCCGGTCTCGCCGAACATATCCAGCAGCCGCCAGATGCCCACCCGGGAGCCGTATTCCATCATGGATTCCATGGCCAGGTTGCGGGTGTCGGGCGGAAAGGGATAGGAGCCGAATTCGGTCATGTCCTCCTGATCGGGATCGCCCATGGCATGGCTGCGCTCGGAGCCCTCCTCGTAGTTTACCACGAGGGAAATCGCAAGCCGGGCGCCGTTGGCGAAAGGCTTGTCCGGCGGTTTGTTTCCGTATCCGACCAGGTCGCGCTGTATCGTCATGTGGCGCTCCTTGCTTGCCGGCGGCCGCCGGTTGTTCCCAGGTCAGGGCGCGGGCATGCCCCGCCGACCGCTTTGCCGCAGCCGAAACCCGGCTGGAGCTTTCGTTCTCAACCGTTTCCACCCGTTTTGCTACCGTAGTCTTTTCTTGACGTGCTGAAAGCTGGCACAGGTTTGCCCGTTGCCTGACTTGCCCGAACCGGAATTGCCGTCATAGCTTTCCGGCCAAAGCCGACAAGGGGAAACGCACCCGTTTTTATTTTCTTTCCCCCGTAATCTCCTCAGTTATTACCCCTTTCTTGGTTTTGACTTCGATCCTCCCATCACCGGTTCTGGAGCTTCCTGCATAAAACACCTCCACGCCGGCTTGGTTGAATGCCCGGAAGACGCCATCTCCATGACCATGAAATGACGCCATTACGGCGCTCACGCGGCCGGTTGCAGTGACAGCTTCGAACCGGTTGGCCCGAATCACTTCCGGTGGCGGCTTGGCGGCTCCGTAGGCGAGGAGAGCGAGGAGCGTGAACCCTGCCAGCACAAACAGGTTGCGGTACACGCGGCAATCCCTCTCAAGCTGCCGCACTCTTAACTCAAGCTTATCCATCTGTTATTCCTTTCGAATGAATTTCCCCATGCTTAGCCCGGCGTGCCCTTTGGTGGACGCCAGGTGGGCTTAGGACGGTTGCGTCTCGTAGGCCTCCACGCCCTCCGGAATCGCAACCCATCCTTGTTTGCTGCTCGTCCAGAGGTGGATTTGCGGTTGTAGCGATCCCGTATCGTCGAGGGTACCGGGCTTGACCGAAATCATGCCCGGTCGCCAGTCTGTCTTGTTATATATACGTGATCCACACTGTGGGCAGAACCCGCCCAGCTTCGCCCGGCCGGCGTCCGATTTGAGCGTGAACGTATTCACTTCGCCTTGGGTAAGCCGAAAGTCCGCCTCCGCCACGACCATAGCCATTCCGAATG
>JACZVE010000118.1 GCA_022572825.1 SAR324 cluster bacterium | reverse complement strand
ATTTTCAATCGAATCAAGGAGTTGTTCGCCGCCCGGCACCTCTGGATTCGGAACAACGTTTCCACCTTGCTCTCCCAAACCCTGGACACCTGCCTGTTCATCACCATCGCCTTTTACGGCCAACTGCCGCTGTTGCCCTTGATGGCCGGGCAACTGGCCGTGAAATACTCCATCGCCCTGCTGGATACGCCGGTGGTCTATGGACTGGTTTATCTGGTGCGGATGAAAGGCGGGGCCGCGGGCGCTACCGGTGACACCGTCGCCTGAGCCGGCCCGAAATCGAACCTCCGGAGTGCGAACGATGAAAATCACCGACGTCGAGGCCTTCCACCTTTCCATCCCCCCGAGCAAAACCGGGCCGCAGGTTCCGTTCGTGTGGGGTTCGGCGGGGCAGGTGATCGTCCGCGTTCGCACCGACGACGGGCTGACCGGCTACGGCGAGGCGTTCGGTTACGGAGTGCCCGCGGCCGTGGCGGCCGTGGTCAACCAAACCCTCAAACCGCTGTTGCTGGGCGCGGACGCGGCGGCCATCTCCGCCGCATCGCTGTGGGTCGACAACAGGCCAGGCTACGAACGCTCCCACTGGGCGTGGCGGGCCGCTTGCAGCGCGTCATCGCGATCAATCGCAACGGGGGTGCCGGCTACACCACGACGGTTGCCGGCGTTCATCCGCTTTTCGGGAACACCATCGCCGGGCGGATCCGGGGAATCGGCCAGCCGCAAATCGCAGGCCAGTTCCAGCCAGACCAGCCGGCAGCGTTCAAGCCCGCCCGGCAAGGTGGGGATGTATCTTCAGAATGGCCTGCTGAAAGGCGTTGGCGAGGTCCTTTTCCTTTAGACCGATCTGCGCGCTCGAATGGCTGGTTTCCACGCTGTTGGGATTGACCCAGGTGGCGAGCTCGATCTCGTCGACATAGAGCGTCTTGTCGCGCAGGAAGCGGTCCAGGGATTGGTGTACCGGCTCGGCGCTCAGCAGCGCGTTCGGGTCCGCTCGCAATTTGGGCGCCTGCCCTTCCAGCTCGGGGTGATCGAACTCGTCGCAATACATGATGTTGAGAGTGTCCCGGTACAAAATGGACAGGCGGCCGTACTTCCAAAGATTGAGAAAAACGAACACCTTGCGCACGCGGCGGTCCACCCGGAAGAAATCCAGGTAATGGTGGGGCTCGTTGGGGAAGAAATCCAGGATGCGATTCATGATGCGATCCACATGATCCGGCCGGACAAAGGCCAACTTGTTGTCCAGGCTGCCCCCCAAATCCATGTGCTCGCGGTTGAATTCCAGTTGTGTGCGGGTTTCGTTGAGCGCGCCGCGGTTGATAATGCCGTAATAGCCGTTGATGATGCACTCGGCCAGACCTTTTAGAAAACCGGACTTTTCAACGAGCGTGACTTCCTCGGGAAGGTGATTCAAGATCCCGAAGGTGTCGAACCGCTTGCCGATAGTGGATTCGCGTTGCACGGATTGGAAGTACCACCCCTCGCCGATCTTGTACCCGATGCGAACGCGTCCGCGGGGAATCATCAGATCGTTCATGATGGTCAATCGCACCATGTTGTCTGGAGGCTGGAAGTTATTCTCGTAGTAATGGTGCCACAGCTTGACCTCCTGATTTTTCTTGTGAAGATCCTGCAGCCCGAAGCGGGCGATGATCTGCTGGGCCCTGCCGAGCGATCGGCGGAATTGCTCCCGCAGCTCAGCCTCGAATAGGTTCACGGCCCGCACGTCCCCGGAGAATATGTGCTCCAGGTGGGTTCGCTTGTCCGTCCCCGGCGGAAAGGCGTATTCCAGCAGCTTCCGCAACACCTGTTCGCGGTGCGAGTCGAAGGCACGGGTATCGCCCGGCTTGGTGAACGCGTCGGAAATCCGCAGGTGCAGGGCGAAGGCCAGATCGAGCATTTTCGAGATGCGGCCGCGATCTTCCGCTTGCAGGCCCGATACGCCGTCCTGCTCGGCAAAGCCGATCTTCAAGGCCTTGTAACGCATCCACCACGGATCCTGGAGCAGCGCCGGGTGATCGAACTCGAGGTCCAACAGCACCCAGCAGGGCATGCCGTGCGCCTCGTTGCGCAACGCCTGCTCGTTCTCCTGCTCGTCCCTCCCCCGCGGGGTCACCCTGCCATTGAGTGCCTTTGGTTCCCTGACCAGGTGCACGATGGTCTGCTGGAAGCGATCGTCCAGCAGCATCTCGTAGCGGAGCAGGTTGAGGGTGGCCTTGGGCAGATTGCCCGAGGAAGCCTTGAAGGCCTCCCAGTACACCGCGCCCCCGTGCTGGGCCACGTAGTTGGTGTCCAGGGCGGGGGTCGGACCCAGATCTACCAGCAGCGGCTGGATATCCTGATAGGTGTCGATCAGCCGGAAGTCGATGTAGTCGATCAGCCGTTGGTACAGGGCCGAATCGTCGTTGATGAACCCGGGCACCGCGAAGTGGGCGGGAACCGTCGGCGTGAACTGGATGCCGGGCATCAGGGTTTCGTATTTGAGAATCAGGTCGTACGCCGAGCCGGAGGACTCCTTGAATTCCAGAGAGGAAGAATATCGCCCGGCCCGATAAGCCGATACCGAGGAAGCGAACAGGTAAACTTCAGCCCGCGGGTATTTTTTGTTGATGTATTGCTGAATCCGCTCCACCCGCTTTAAGAGGAGCGCTTCCTGTTTATCGATGCGCTCCCCTTGCGTGCGTCTGATATGGCGCCTGATCAGGCTCATCATCTCGTGAAGCAGCCGGGTGCGGAGAAACTGATTATCGGAGTTCCGCAGATCGTCGCGATAGTTGGCCGACCCGGTGATGAGGTACTTATGCAGATCGGGGTAGCGCTTTGCGATCCGGCGTGTCGCCTCCTCCTTCATTTCCTCTTCGCTTGCGGGAGCCAGCGGGTCGGGGGGCTTTGTTTTCTGCTCCCGCTTCATGCGCTGCACCCACCATTCGTGCTCGTGGGCCAACGCATCCCGGAACGCGCCGTCGTTCCATTGGGCCGCATCGAAAGAGAGCGGCTGCAAATCGTAGATCACCTGCAGATCGAGGTCGGACGCACCCGATTTATGGCCGATGGTTCCAATGGAGCCGACCGATTGCACACTTACGATGGGGCCATCTCCATCGGCGCCGCCGGTAGGAAGGGGCATCCCGAAGGTTAGCTTCACGAAATTCTCGAACGGCTCCCGCAGCACCGGGGAAAGCCGTGCCAAGCCCTTTACGCCCGCGGGGGCGCCTTCCAAGTACAATTCCGCCTTGTCCTCGTACTCCGTGGTCTGTTGGACGCCGTAGACTTCTTCCTTGCGGGTCGCCCGGAAGGTCATCCCGGACAATTTAGGGTCGTTGACATGCAGCAGGAACAGCAATTCGAACAGGGCGTTTCGCATTTCCGGATCGAAGGATTCGTAGGCCAGCCGCAGGCGAGACTCGTTGTAGCGCTGGTAAAAGGCAACTCCGCTCGCCAGCCCCTCTTGCAGGCGGGTTACCCGCTCCGCCGGCAGGACGATTCGCCGCTGAAAGAGCGCACCCAGGCCCGTGGCCTGAGCGGCGCCGGCGAGCACCTCGGGTTGCTGCGCAGGCCGCGGCGACCTGGAACGATGAACGAGCTTGTGTAGGTCCATGGAATGTACGGCGCGATCCGAATGGAGTGCGCGCCATCGGCAATTCCGGATGCGGAAATCCCCTTCAATTGCAAATCGTTCTCTCTTTACAGCTATTTGGGATGCCATGCAATGTCTGCCGGTGGGAACCGGCAGGCGCGGGAGGGCTTCGATTGGAGGCTCCGGTCGTCCTGTCCGCGCGGCTGTATTTCAGCCGCGTCGCACACGGCGCTGCGGTGTCGCATTACCGGCAGCGCGCGCCATCGCCGGGGGGATCGGCGAGCACCGCGGGCACGCCTCGCGGCCGGTGCTCGCCGCCGCGCGGAGAAGGCGGGCCAATGCAGCGGCGCGTCAGTATCGTCTTGCCGGAAGCGATCGGACTATTTGTACGGATCGGCCGCATCGCGCAATCCGTCGCCCAGAAAATTGAAGGCGAGCACGACGAGGATGATGGGCAGCATGGTGAAGATGAGCCAGGGGTACAGAGCGACGGCATTGATGTCCTGTGCCTCGTTCAACAACACACCCCAACTCGTGATGGGCGGCCGCATCCCCAGCCCGAGGAACGACAGTGCCGTCTCTGCCAAAATCATCGACGGCACCGCCAACGTCGCGGATACGATCAGGTGGCTGAGGAAATTGGGCAGCAGGTGCCTCATGATGATGCGCGAGGGTCGGGCGCCGATCAGCATGGCTGCCAGGGCGAAGTCTTCCTCCCGCAGGGCCAGCAGCTTGGAGCGCACCGCCCGCGCCAAGCCCGTCCAATCCATCAGCCCCAAGATCAGCGTGATGCCGAAGTAGATCAGCATAGGGTCCCAAGTGGTGGGGAGGGCAGCGGACAGGGCCATCCACAACGGCAGCTCGGGGAACGAGCGGATGATCTCGATAGTGCGTTGTACGAGGCTATCGACCCAGCCCCCGTAGTAGCCGGCCAGACCTCCGAACACGATGCCGAACGTGAAGCTGATGGAAATTCCCACCAGCCCCACGGTCAGCGAAACCCGTGCGCCATAGACGATGCGGGAAAGGATATCGCGTCCCAAGCGATCCGTGCCCAGCAGGAACATTGTGCCGCCCTCCATCGGGCAGATGAAGTGAAAATCCCCGGCGACGCGGCCCATAAACGCGTAGGGGTCGCCCCGGCAAAAGAAGCGGATTGGCTGAACCCTGGCCGTGTTCGGCGTGTACACGCGCTCCAGATTTTCCATGTTCAGCGTGTAATCCATGCCATATACGAATGGGCCGATGTATCGCCCCTCGTGGAAGAAATGCACACGCTGGGGAGGCGCATAAATGAATGCGGCGTTGCGGGTGTGCAGATGGTATGGGGCGATCAGCTCGCTGATGAGAATCGATGCGTACGCCGCCAGGAGGAACACGCCGGAGGCCACGGCCAAGCGGTGTCGGCGCAGCTTCCACCACATCAGCAGCAAAGAGGAAGCCTGGTAATACCGCTCCTGTTCCGGCGTCGGCGTGTCCGTGACGTTGGGGTCGAACGCGGCGTCGGAAACGTAGTGGGGAAGCTTTTCCCGTGCGGGCTGCTTCCTCATCGGGCCACGCCTCCCGCAAGCCGGATTCTCGGATCCAGAGCGGCCAGGGCCAGATCGGAAAGCAGCACGCCCAGCACGGTGAGCAGAGCCAGGAACATCAGGAACGAGCCCGCCAGATACATGTCCTGGCTCTGCAACGCCCGCAGCAGCATGGGGCCGGTGGTGGGCAGGGACAGCACCACGGAGACGATGGCCGAGCCGGATATCACTTGGGGCAGCAGCGTGCCGATGTCCGCGATGAATGGGTTCAGCGCCATCCGGAGGGGGTATTTGACCAGCACTTTGAGCGGGTGCAGGCCTTTGGATTGGGCCGTAACCACGTACTGCTTGCCCAGTTCGTCGAGCAGGTTGGCGCGCAAGCGGCGGATCATGCTGGCGGTGTTGGAGGTGCCGATGACGATGACAGGCACCCACAGATGCGCCAGCACAGAGTTGACCTTGGCCCACGACCAGGGGGCTTCCACATATCGCGGATCCATCAGCCCGCCGATCGACGTGCCGAACGCGAGATTGGAAAGATAAAGCAGGATCAATGCGAGCAGAAAGTTGGGGGTGGCCAGGCCGATGAATCCCAGAAAGGTCAGGCTATGATCGCCCGCGCTGTACTGATGGGTGGCGGAGTACACACCGATGGGAAACGATACGATCCAGGTGAACAGGATGGTGGAGAACGACACCACGAAGCTGAGGAACACCCGGTCTCCGATGACCTCGCTGACCGGGAGATCGTATTCGAAGGAATGGCCGAAATCCCCCTGCAGCAATCCCGCCAGCCACGACAAATACTGCTCGTGGAACGGCCGATCGAACCCGAACTCCTCACGGAGATAGTCGATGCGCTCCTGGTTCACGTGCTCGCCCTGGGCCTGCAACTCCAGGACATAGGTGGTGAGGTAGTCTCCGGGAGGGAGCTGGATGATGATGAAAGTCAACAGGCTGATCACCAGCAAGTTGGGAATCATGATGATCAGCCGCTGCACGGTGTAGCGGACCATTGCGACTTTACCCCCTCACCTTCGCAAATCGGCAGTGCGCGATACGTCATCGCGATACCAGAATGTATCCGGGCGGTATACGCCGAAATGCGACCCCGGATCCCAGTTGTAAACGCCCTGCTCGGGCACATTGACCAGCCGGTTGTTGACGACGACGGGCTGAAACACGGCGCCCACCAGACCGATCGTGAACACGTGATCCCGGTGAATCCTCAGCATCGCGTGCCAAGCCTGCCGGCGTTGCTGCGGCGAGCGGGCCCTCTGCCAGTCGCGGTAGTGGCGCATCAGCTGTGCGGCCACCGGCATATCCACCGGCACGCCGGACCGGCCCTTCGTCTCGTAGTATTGTCCCCACTTGGACCATTGCAGGGATATCTGGGCCACGGGTGCAAACTCCCACGGGTCCGAACTGCCGGTGGCCATGCCGTTTTCCAGGCCGTACCACAGGCTCATGTGCGTTTGGCCGGAGAAGATGCGCAGCCTGAACACCTCCCGCTGGGAGTGCTTGGCAAATAGCTTGATGCCCGCCTTGCGCCAGCTATCTCCGATCAGTTGCAGGATATCCGATTGCAGCGGACTTTCGCCCGGAGTCTCAACGATGATCTCCAAAGGGCGCCCGTCGGGCAGCAGCCGAATCCCCTCGGAATTGCGTTCCACCAGTCCGATCTCGTCGAGAAGCCGGCTGGCCCGTGCCAGATCGAACTGCGCCCATGCTTCCCGATAGCCAGGGCGATAAAGCTGGCTCTGCGGCAAAACCGAGTTGTTGCCCTCCTCGCACAGCCCATAGAAAAAGATCTGATTGATCTCCCCTCTGTCGATGGCCAGCGAGAGCGCCCGCCGGAACCGCATATCGCGGAACAGGCGGCGCCAAACGGGGTCGTTGACGTTGAGGTTGGGGTACAAGGCCAGGTGTGAGCCGCGCCCTTCGCGCCACAACCGCACGTTGTAATTGTTGTGTCGCTCTCCCAGCTTGAGGAAGGTGAAGTCGCTGAAATTCAGGCCGCGTGCCTGCAGGTCCACCTCCCCGGCCCCCGCGCGGGCGGGGATCAACCTGGCGCCGGTGAGGGTGAGGATCAGCCTGTCTATGTAGGGAAGCTGCTGGCCGAGCCGGTCCACCCGGTGGAAATACGGGTTGCGCTCGCCTTCGAACCGATTCGCCGGCAGGGCGGTCGTGCTGATCCAGGGTTGCAAGGTAGGCAGCTCCGGATTGCTGTACTGGCCCAGCTTGTAGTGCAGCGCCACCCAGTTGCGCCTCCGGTAGGATTTCACCAGAAGATCCAGTATTTCGGGATCCGCGTAGCGGGCATGGAAATTCTTCAGGTAATGGGCGGGACGATAGATGCCCAGGGGTAGCGGACGCGCCAGTGCCTGGAGAAAATAGGGATTGGGTTTCTTCCACGTGTAGCGAACGGTGGTATCGTCCAGCACCTCGAAGATCGGCTCTTCTCCATCGACCAGCAGCGCCCGAAGCGGACCGGCGCGGCTGATTTCCCTGTTGCTGGCGATATCCTCCCAATAGTAGCGAAAGTCCTCGCTGGTAAAGGGATATCCGTCGGACCATTTGTGGCCGCGGCGCAGCCGCAGCGTGAAAATGCGGCCCTCTCGCACCTCATATTCCTTGAGGATATCGGGCTGCAGCGTGTAGTCGGGATCGTAGGCCACCAGCCGCGCATAGCCATATACCTTGATCATGCGGACGTCCTTGAGCCGGCTGATCAGCATCCGCAGCACTCCGCCATACTGGCCAATCCTGCCCCCGTGCGCTTCGATCGCAGCAACCGCCGGTTCCAGAGGGATGCGCTCCTCGATGGGCGGGAGCGCCTGAGCCCTGACCTGGGCGCTGATCGCGGGCGGTTCGCGATACTTCACTCCTTGCGCTGTCCATGCCTGTGGCGCACACAGCACGAGCAGATACAAACCGGGCAGGTATAAACAGAGCCCCTTTGCGGTCAGATTGCGCAGCAGCTTATTCACCATGCAACACCGGGAATTACCCGGACACCCGAACAAAGTGTCCGCGCCCCACCTCCTCCATCACGGCGGGGGTTTGCGCATTGAGCTGGCAGGGATGCGGCCAGGCCGTGGTGTCTGAGT
>JACZVE010000117.1 GCA_022572825.1 SAR324 cluster bacterium | reverse complement strand
CCGCACACCCGCCCGGACGGCTACCGATGACCCTTCTGAGGCGGCCGGGCGGGTGTGCTGACTCGGTATCGTCCACGTCCAGTGCAGCCCCTTCGCGGTTCGGCCGGACGCGGCCACGGCTGGGAGGCGGGCATGGGGCGTGCCAAGGCGGCCCGCACGGCGGTACGCTGCCCCATACGGGTCGTCTTGGAACGCCACGTGCGGACGCAGTGACGGCGATCGCGTCGACGTTCCCCCGGAACCCCCTTGTGTGTCCGCCCGAGCAGCAGCGAGTCCTGAGCGGGCGTCCCGTACCCGGTACACAGGTTAGGCGAAGCCTCTCGGTCGCCGTCTGCAGAGGCGAGCATCAGCCCAGGACGTTTCGCGTCGGATAACCCGTGTTCTGTTGCACTGAGATCCCGCGGCTCCGTCCGCGGCAGTGCAATAGAACACCTGTTATCGGATGCGAGGGAACGTCGGGGCGGCAGGTGGGGCTCACGTTGGTTTCAGGCGAGCGGCGAGCGGTACTCCGCGAGCACGGCGGTACCCCGCCCAGGTGGCGGCCGGACCGCCACACCGCACGGCACGATCAACAGGGCCGGAATGGAAGGGCGTGCCCGCATTCCCCCCGCCGGAGGTGGCGACAACCGAAGAGGAAGAAGGCGAAGAATCGTAGGCCGCGCAGATCCGCAAAGCCGTGGGCAGGATCGTCCCTCCATCCGCCGCGGGCGAGAATAAATGGCCGGCGGCTCCCGTCGTCTCGCCGTTCCCCGGCCGCCTTGTCCCGCCCCTATCCCCGCAGGGCCTCGGCCACCACCTCCACCAGGTGGCGGGCCTGGCGCCGGGTGCCGTGGGCGATCTGCTGGCGGCAGGAGATGCCGTCCGCGACGATCACGGTTTCCTCGGAGGCCTGGCGCACGGCGGGGAACAAACGCTGCTCGCCGATGTTCATGGAAATCTCGTAATGCTCCTTCTCGTAGCCGAAGGAGCCGGCCATGCCGCAGCAGCCGGACGGTATCTCAGCGACGCGGGCGCCCGGTATGCCCCGCAGCACGGCCAGCATGGGCCCCGTGCCCACCAGCGCTTTTTGGTGGCAATGCCCGTGCACCAGGAAATGCCGCAAATGCCGCGACTGCTCCTCGCCGGAGTCCGCGCCCTCCCCCCGTGCGTAGGGCAGTTGCCCTTTCCGGGTCAGCGTGAACAGAAACTCGTCGATCGTCTGCACCTGGCCGACCACGCGTTCGGTGTCGGCGCCCGGCAGCAGCGCCGGGTAATCCTCCTTCAGCGTGAGGATGCAGGAGGGCTCGATGCCCACGATGGGCAGGCCTTCTTGCGCGAAGGGCTTGAGGACGGCCAGGTTGTGTGCGGCGTAGGCGCGGCCCTTTTCCAGCAGACCCTTGGAGATCATGGGGCGCCCGCAGCACTTGCCCGCGGGCACGATCACCCGGTAGCCCGCACGTTCCAGGATCTCCACGGCGTCCCGGCCCAGGTGGGGGGTGTTGTATTCCGTAAAGGTATCGTTGAACAGCACCACCGCGGGCCGGCCGTCCGCGTCACCCGCCCCGCCGCCCATATTGCGCGCCGCCTGCCTTTGGAACCAGCGGCTGAAGCGGTCACGGCGGAACGGCGGCAGCCTGCGTTTCGGAGCGAATCCGAGCTGAGAGAGCAGCCAGCGGTTGGGCGGGCTGGCCGCGATCCAGTTGGACACTGGAGCGAAGGCGCTGCCAAGACGGTTGATGCGGTCGATGCTGCCGAACAGATGGCTGCGCAGCGGCACGCCGTTGACCTTCTGGTACTGGTAAAGGAACTCGTACTTCATCTTGGCCATGTCCACCTGAGAGGGGCACTCGGTCTTGCAAGCCTTGCACTCCAGGCAGAGCTCCATCACCTCGTACATCTCCCGGGTGGCCAGTTCCGTGGCCGGCAGGTCGCCCTGAATCACCGCGCGCAGGGCGTTGGCGCGGCCGCGGGTGGAGTCGCGGTCCATCCGTGTGGCCTGGTAGGAGGGGCACATCGTGCCGGCGTCCAGCTTGCGGCACTGGCCGTTGCCGTTGCACATTTCCACGGCGAAGGAGAATCCGCCTTCGGCACTGAAGTCCAGGAACGTGTCCAGCTCGTACGCGACCGGCCTGCCCCAGCGCAGGTTTTCCATGGGCTGCTGCGCCTCCACGATCTTGCCCGGATTCATCAGGTTGGTGGGATCGAAGGCCGCCTTGACGTCCCGGAATGCCTGATAGAGCTTGGGCCCGAAGAGCCGCTCGATGAGCCAGGAGCGCGCCAGACCGTCACCGTGCTCCCCGGCGATGGCGCCTCCGTGTTCCGCCACCAGGTCCGCCACCTCGTTGAAGATGCCCATCAGCCGCTCCTTTTCCCCGGCTTTCTTCAGATCGATGAAGGGGCGGATGTGCATGCAGCCCACCGAGGCGTGACCGTAGTAACCCGCCTTGGTGCCGTGCCTGCGCACGATCTCGTCGAAAGCCTTGAGGTAAGCGGGCAGCTTGGCCGGATCGACGGCCGTATCCTCCACGAAGGGCAGCGGCTTGGCCTCGATGCGTTGGCCCATCAGCAGACCCAGCCCGCCCTTGCGCAGGTTCCACACCGCCGCCTGCTCGTCCGGCTCCACGGCGCGCACGTGGGCGTAGCCCATCTTGTGGCGCTTGAGGTCGGCCTCCAGCTTATCCAGCTTGTCCGTCAGCTCGGCGGGGCGTTCGCCGAAGAACTCCACGATCATGATCGCGCCGGGCCGCCCCTCCAGAAAGCCGGTCCTGCCGGCGAATGCGGGGGATTTGACCGCCTCGGAGATGATGGTGTCGTCGATCAGCTCCATCGCCGAGGGCTGGTGGGAGAGGATCAGCGCGTCCGCCTCCACCGCCTTGATCATGTCCTCGAAGTGCGCCACCAGCACCGCCTTCATCTTCGGCAGCGGGACGATTTTTACTTTCAGCGCGCTCCACACGGCCAGGGTGCCCTCGGAGCCCACCAGCAGCCGCGCCAGGTTGATCGGCCCGTCTTTCAGCAGCTCGTCCAGGTTGTAGCCGGAGACGCGGCGCAATATCCGGGGAAAGCGGGCCTCCACCTCCTCGCGGTTCTCTTCCGCGATGCGCAACACCTCCCGGTATATGTGGCCCTCCAGGCCCTCGAGACGCAGCTTGGCGTCCAGTGCGGCCGGGTCGAGTTGGCCGATGGTGACGCGGGATCCGTCGGCGAGGATCGCATCGACTTCGAGCACGTGGTCCACGGTTTTGCCATAGACGATCGAGCGCGCGCCGCAGGAGTTGTTGCCGGCCATGCCTCCGATGGTGGCCCGGTTGCTGGTGGAGGTATCGGGCCCGAACCAGTAGCCGTAGGGGGCCAGATAGGCATTCAACTGGTCCTGTACCACTCCCGGCTGCACCTTCACCCAGCCCTGCTCCACGTTGAGGTCCAACACCTGGTTCATGTGCGTGGACAGGTCCATCATCACCGCCCGGCCCACGCATTGGCCGGCCAGCGAGGTGCCTCCGCCGCGGGGGAGCACCGGCATGGCGTGCTTGCCCGCCACCTCGATCACCGCGTGCAGGTCTTCCTCGTGCCTGGGATACACCACCCCCAGCGGCTCGATCTGGTACATGCTCGCGTCCGTGCTGTAAATCTGGCGGGTGAGCTTGTCGAATCGCACCTCACCCTGGATTTGCCTGCGCAGATCGGAGTACAGGTCGTTCAGCATCGGGGCCGTTCTCGTCAGGTAGAGGCCGGACGGGAATCGCTGTCCGCCCGGCGGCCGGGTAGGATGGTGCGAGAGATATCCCGAATCGCTTTCAAATCCGCTCGAATACCGTGGCGATGCCCATGCCGCCGCCGGTGCACAGCGTAACCAGACCGGTGGACAGATCCCGCCGCTCCAGCTCGTCCAGCGCCGTGCCCAGCAGCATGGCGCCGGTAGCTCCGATGGGATGGCCCAGGGCGATGGCGCCGCCGTTGACGTTTACCTTTTCCGGGTCGATCTCCAGCTCGCGCATGGTCTTCATGGGCACGCAGGCGAAGGCCTCGTTGATCTCCCACAGATCCACGTCCTCCACGGTCATCCCGGCCTTTTGCAGCGCCTTGCGGCTGGCCGGGCCGGGTGCCGTGAGCATGATCACCGGCTCGGCCCCGGCCGTGGCAACGGCGCGCACCCTGGCGCGCGGCTTGAGCCCGTGGGCGCGGGCGTAGGTGTCCGAGGCGATCAACACGGCCGCGGCGCCGTCCACGATGCCGCTGGAGTTGCCGGCGTGGTGGACGTGCCGGATTTGCCTGGCGTGCGGATAGACACGCAACGCCATCTCGTCGAAGGTTTCCCCGTCGTAGGGGGCATGGGCACCCAACTCCTCGAATGCGGGCTTGAGGCCCGCCAGTCCTTCGACGGTGGTATCCGGCCGCGGGTATTCTTCCCGCTCCAACACCGGCCTGCCCTCGCGATCCCTCACCGGCACAAGGCCGCGGGAGAAGCGGTCCTCCGCGATGGCCGCGGCCGCTTTGCGCTGGCTTTCCACGGCGAAAGCGTCCAGATCGTCGCGCGTGAATCCCTCCAGCGTGGCGATGAGATCCGCGGAGATGCCCTGGGGTACCATGGGGTGCAGCGCCCGCAGGTGCTCGTTGTGGCCGTCCAGGCCGGCACCGTCCGAGCCCATCGGCTGGCGCGACATGGATTCCACACCGCCACCGACCATCAGATCCTGCTGTCCGGAGAGCACACCCATCAGGGCGAAGTTGACACCCTGCAGGCCGGAGCCACAGAAGCGGTTCAACGACACGCCGCTTACCTCCTGTGGCCAACCGGCCAGCAGCACGGCGTTGCGGGCGATGCAGGCGCCCTGTTCGCCGGCCTGGGACACGCAGCCCACCACGACGTCGTCCACGTCCTTGGGATCGATGGGAGTGCGCTCGGCCAATGCACGCAAACAGGTGGCGAACAGTTCCTGGGGATGGGTGTCGCTGAGGGCGCCGCCGGGTTTGTCCGGGGCGCCTTTCCTTCCACGGCCGGCTTTCCTTCCACGGCCGGCTTTCCTTCCGAGGCCCCGGGGCGTGCGGACGGCGTCCAGGATCCAGGCTTCTCTCATGATCGCTTCTCCAGCAGGTACGGTCGGGCGCTTCCTACGGCTGACAACGGGAACGGCCCGCGCTGCATCGTGGCGGCAGGGGAATCATCCGACACCGGTCACCGCCCGGCACAGGCGGCGCCGGGCTATGCTTCCAAAGTCCCATGTTCGTTCCCGGATTTCAACGGATTCCCGGGGCAACCCCGTCAGGCTCGCTGAAGGCCGCGCGGATGTCGGCCGCCAGCAATTCCGGCTTCTCCAGGGCTGCGAAGTGCCCACCGCTCGGCATCTCGCTCCAGCGCACCAGGTTGTACACCCGCTCCAGCCAGGAGCGGGGCGGGCGGAGAATCTCGTGGGGAAAATCGGCGAATGCCGTGGCCACCTCCACGCGCCGGCCCGGCGGCGGCCCCGCGTCGCCCTGCTTGCGGAACTCGTAATACAGACGCATGGAGGAGGTAATGGAGCCGGTCACCCAATAGAGCATGATGTTCGTCAACAGCTCGTCCCTGCTGAAGCTGCGCTCGACCTCGCCGCCGCAGTCGCTCCAGTCGCGGAACTTCTCCACCAGCCAGGCCGCAAGTCCGGCCGGTGAATCGTTCAGCCCGTAGCCAAGCGTCTGGGGCCGAGTGCCCTGGATCGCCTGATAGCCGAAGTCCTCGCTGCGCTTGGCACGGGCCTGTGCCAGGAACGAGCGCTCCGCCTCGGTCAGAGGCGGCGTATCCTCCGCGATGTGCGGGCGCAACCCGGCCATGTTCAAGTGCAGGCCGGCCACGGCCTCCCCATGGTCATAGGCCAGCCAGGAAGCGATCACGCTGCCCCAGTCGCCGCCTTGCAGGTAGAATCGGGAATAGCCCAGCGTTGTGGTCATCAGCGCGTGCATCCATGCCGCCATGCGGCGCGGTCCTGCCCCGGGCGCGTCCGGCGCCTGCGAGAATCCGTAGCCTGGCAGGGAAGGGGCGATCACGTGGAACGCGACCGCCGCGTCGTCCCCTTTGCCCGGGGGATGGGTCAGCAGGGGAATCAGCTTGTAGAACTCGTAGAACGATCCGGGCCAGCCGTGCAGGATCAACAGCGGCCGTGCGTGGGGATGGGGCGAGCGCGCCTGGATGAAGTGCAGCCGCAGGCCTGCAACCTCCGCGGTAAACTGGTCGAACCGGTTGAGGGCGGCCTCGTGGCGCCGCCAATCGTAGGCGTCGTGCCAGTAATTCAACAGTTCGCGCAGATAACCGGGCTCGGTGCCCTGCCGCCAGCCGTAGGCGGCGATAGGGTCGGAAATGCGGGTGCGCGCCAACCGTGCTTTCAGGTCGCTGAGCACCTGCTCGGGGACGGCGATCCGGAAGGGCTCCATCACGGGTGCGTGCTCCAAATTATGATCGGCCACATCAGTTCCCCTGGGCTATGGGGAGCGGCACTTTTTCTACCGCGCGGTTTCACTGGAGACGATCTATCGGCAATGGCACCCGGATTGCCGACGCGAATGGCTAGCGGGAGCCGCCCCCGCCTGTCCCGCCGGCGGGCGGAGCATCGTCCTCCAGCAGCCGCATCATGTCCCCCAACATCCAGAACGAGCCGGCCAGCACCACGGGCTGGGCCGGCCGCTCCGCCAGCGCGTGCAGCGCCTCGCGCGGCCCGGCCATGGTCTCGATGGGCGCAGCCCGGCCCCGCGGCGGAAGCAGCGGCCGCAGGAAACCTGCCAGTTCCGCGAAGGAGGGGGCGCGCGGAGTCTGCGGCGGCAGGGTGAGGATTCTGCCCGCCCCGCTCAGCAGGTCCCGCAATGGCTCGTGCAGTGCCGCCACCAGCTTGTCGCTTTGCAGCGCAAGGAGCAGAGCATAGTCCGAGATGCGCCAGACCCGCAATTGGGCCACGAGGGCCGCCATCGCCTCGGCGTTGTGGCCGCCATCCAGCACCACCGTTTCCAGGGGCGGCCCCTCATGCTGCGCTACCCGTTGCCGGTGGCGAAGTTCCAGCCGACCCGGCAGGTGGGTGGCCAGCACGGTGCGCAGGCGCGCTGCCCGTTCCGCGCCATGGGCGGCGCCCAGCAACACTTCGCCCGCTGCCAGGGCATTGGCCGCGCAGGCCAGTTTGGGCGGGGTCAGCTGTCCGGGCGGCGCGTCGGGCGGCACGTTGGCAGGCCCGTCGGGCGAGGCGTCGGGCGCCACGTCGGCCGCCACGGAAAAGCGCGAACCGTCCGGCCAGCGCACCCGCAGCCGCTCGGAACGCCGCCGGGAAGGCACCAGGCCGAAGTCGGCCGCCTGCGTTAGCGGACTGCCCCGCTCGGCCAGCCGTGCCCGCATCCACGGGACAAGCGCGGGGGGCTGCTCGGCGAGCACCGTAGGCACGCCGGGGGGCACGATGCCCAGCTTCTGGGCCGCGATGGCTTGCAGCGTATCGCCCAGCACGTGCATGTGGTCCATGCCGATGCGCGTGATCACGCACAGCGCCTTGGGGGAGATGTTGGTGGCATCGGACAGGCCGCCGAGACCGGTCTCGAGCACGGCCCATTCCATGCCGTCGCTGCGGAACGCCTCCAGGGCGATCAGGGTCAGCAGGTCGAAATAGGAAAAATGGATCCTCTCGCGCAAGGGGTCGGCCAGATTCAGCACACGATGACCCGCGCGCGCGAAGAGCGATGCGGAGATCCATTCGCCCCGCAAGACGATGCGTTCGCGGATATCCGTGAGGTGGGGCGAGGTGTACAGCCCCGTGGGCGCACCGCTCCGCTTCAGCAGCCGGGCAATCATGGCGGCCGTCATGCCCTTGCCGTTCGTGCCCGCCACATGGACGACCCGGAAGGCCTGCTCCGGGTGGCCGAGCTCGCCCGCCAGTTGTTTGACGCCGGCCAGCTTCTCCACGCCACGGCTGCGGGGGTAAGGCTCGAATCGTTCGTAGGATTGCAATCGTTCAAGAAAGCAGCCGTATTCAGGCGATTCGAAGACCATCGCACGCGAGTCCCTATTGATCGTAATTCGCGCGGGATTAATGGGACACAACCCTAGACGTCGGCAAAAATGGCGATCCCGTCCCTATTTTTTCCACCGATTGCGCAGTTGACGCTGAATTTCCATAATACGACCTTATTTCAGCAGGTTGAGTTCCGCATTGGGCGCACCGCCTAATGCGAGAATTCATCAATATCTTGAGCCGCTTAACGGATATTCCCGAAAATCCGCGGAAGCTGCGGATTTGATTTTTGCGAAGGCCTGAAGCTGTTACTTTAACCTGTCGTTTCAGC
>JACZVE010000441.1 GCA_022572825.1 SAR324 cluster bacterium | reverse complement strand
CATCCGGTGGTACTGGCGACCCTTATCGGGACTTTTCAAGCCCTCCTTGAATGCTTCTATTGCCGCATCGTACCGCCCCGCATTAAAATTTTCCGTCCCATATACATTATGAAAAAAGATCGGGGGGTGAGGATAGAGACGAATGCCCTGCCTCATTATTGGCAAGGCTTCCTCCGGCCGTCCCGCAAGGTTCATCGTCCAGGACAAGGTGACCAGGACATAGGCATTGCTGGGTTCCAGAGCTACGGCCCGCTCACCCAGGGCGAGCGCCTGCTCGTAGTTCCCTTTGTTGGAATTAAGGCGGGACAATAACGTGAGCGCATGGGTGTCCGGCCGGATGGCGAGGGCGCGATCCGCCCATTCCTCGGCCTGCCGAATCGATTGGGCGCGATCCTTGACCCATCCGTATCGTGCAGCGAGCAGGTACTGCCACCCCAAAAGACCCATGGCCCGCGCGTAGTCTGCATCCAACTCGATGGCCTGCTGCAACAACCGGGTGGCACGGACATTCCCCTCCTTCTCATAGCGAAGGGCGAGGTTCTGGGCGCGCAGGAACAGGTCGTAGGCCGCGAGGTTGGCCGTGGCTTGCACATCGGAACGCGCCCACTCGCCCCGGACAAGCTTGACGTTCAGCTCGTTGGCCACCTTCACGCTGATCTCGTCCTGCACGGCGAATATATCCTTCAAATCCCGGTCGTATTTCTCGGCCCACAGGTGTTCTCCCGTAGGGGTCTCGATGAGCTGGGCGTTGATACGGAGGTGCTCGCCGGCTTTCTGCACACTGCCTTCCAGCACGTAGCGCACCCCCAGCTCCCGGCCCACCTGCTGCACCTTCACCGGCTTACCCTTGTAGGTGAAGGAGGAGTTTCGCGCGATGACGAACAAACCCGGAATCTTTGCCAGCCGGGTGATAATGCTCTCCGTAATCCCATCACTGAGATATTCCTGATTCGGATCGCCACTAAGATTGTCGAAGGGCAGCACCGCGATGGAAGGCTTGTCCGGCAGGGGAAACGCGGCGCTTTCCTTGAAGGCCGCCAGCGCCGCCTCGGTCGAGCGCGCCTGGTAATAGCTCCATCCCCCGAATCCACCCGCTGCGATGACGATTGCCCCGAGGGCGGCCAAGGCCCCCCTGCGCCATCTTCCGCTCACCATCCGTCTCGCCGCGACGACGCGGTGGGCGGCCGCGCCCGGCTGCGAGAGCACCTTGTAGGCCCGCACCGGCTCGGCGATGTTTTTGACCTCCTGCTGCCCGATGTCTTGAAAATGGAGGGGCAGCCTGGACTTGACCTGGTTATAAACATCCCCTGAAATGCAAATTCCTCCGGGTTCCGCCAGTGACTCCAACCTCGCCGCCACGTTTACGCCGTCGCCGTAAATGGCCTCATCCTTGACCAGCACGTCGCCCAGGTTCACCCCGATGCGGAAGTCCATACGGCGGTGGTCGGGTAGTTCTTGATTCCGTTCTGCAAATTCCCTTTGCAGGTCCACGGCGCAGGATACAGCGTCTACTACGGAGGTGAAGTCGGCCAGCAGGGAATCCCCAGGGGCATTGACAACCCGGCCTTTGTATTCCCGTATCTTGTCGGAAAAGATTTGGCGGTAGGCAGTGAGCGTGGTGAGCGTGCCCTCAGGGTCGTCACCCATCAGGCGGGAGTAACCCACCACGTCGCTGACGAGGATGGCGGTGAGCTTGCGCTGAACGTCCGTGGATGCCATGAGAGCCTCCCCTGCTGAGCGCCATGATTCGCTGTGTCGATTTGGAATTAAGTGTAATGAATGTAGCGAATTTTTTCAGCAGACAAATTTTGCAGCCACCTGCTTTCCACCTGGGAATCCAGGGGTATGAGAACTTGTGTAGGGGATTCGAGCTACATAGTGGGTTTACCACCGTAATTAGCCGTTTATGGTCGCAATAAATATTCCGGATTTTATTCCATTGGACTTCATCGTAATCGGTTTCTCTCGCACTCAAGAGACCCATGCCTGACAATCGCTGGATCGTGCTGGCACGGCTGATACCGTGGGCGTTGGCCGACTAACTCAGCAAGCTCTAAGGCAACTCCCAAGGAATAAGCTGTCATTCCCGCCCCTGTCA
>JACZVE010000116.1 GCA_022572825.1 SAR324 cluster bacterium | reverse complement strand
CGACCGGATGCTTGAGAAGGCATCTGACTAATGCGATCTTTTGCTGCATCGGCATGGGCAGCAGCGATCCTCCGGTTCCAACCCGCGTGGAAAGCCCGGCCCTGATGATCGCGTCGTACAAATTGTGCGCGTCGATCTCGTCCCGCAACAGTTGCCCAATGCGCCGAGTCGCGTTCGCCTCTCCCAGTACCACCTTTCCAAACAGGATATTGTCCTGTATGGTCTCCGCCGCGTTGTATTTCTCGGGATCGAAAAAGTCGATCGCGCCGTGCAGATCGGCCGGCAGGTTGTCTCGAAATTCGCCGCGGGCGGAGAGGATTTTACCTTGCAAACGGTCATCAACCAATCCCAGCCTGTGCCGCGCCGGAATCAGCCGAAAAGCCGGCTCAATGAGCAGGTATTGCTCTTCGCTGCTTAACGCACCCACATTCCCATCCCCAACATGGGAGATGAGATTCTGAAAGACGGGCAGATGCTCGGGATCAAAGAAATTGAATTGTTGGTAGTACTGGTTATCCGGATTCAAATCGGAGAACATTTCGACCATCAGGGATGCCAGCCGATAGCCGATGTTCACGAGCTCGGATTCCAGATCGGTCTTCTGCAAGATGTGCCGGACGTAGGGATGGTGCGCGATGGAATCCGATTTGAACACATCTCCCACCGGGGTGCCGAACATCAGGTTTTCGATCAAAGTGGCGTTGGTATTGTACAAGTGAGGGTCGAACGGCTCCACCAACTTGGCTATCGAAGGATCCTTTGTTTTTTCCCGAAACGAGTACCGTGCCCGCAGAATTCGATCCGTAATTTCCCTGTCCCTATCGGGATCGATCGTGCTGCGCAGGCCGAACTGAAAGACGTCCTCATCCAGGTTGACGATGCGCAATATGCGTATGAGCTCGTGGATGAGGCCATCGAAGTCGCGCACACCGACAGCGCGGTAATCGAACCAGTCCGCGGTAATGTCGTAGGGCGAATTGCCTGAAAGCCGGGCTTCCTTTTTAAACGTTTCCCGTCCCGTCGGAGGTTCCATGCCGTCGTCGGAGTTCATGGAAGGCCGGTGCTTGAGGCTGTAGAACAGATTGTCTCCAAGGGTGCTGGAAAAGATATGGGTCTCCGGCCCCGCGAATGCCATTTTGCGGCCCGTGACCGACTCGGTAAGATTTTTCAGATCGAGGTCGTCGATGCTGAGTTGACCATAGGTTTGATCGAGCAGCCGGGCCATAATCATGGTGAGGCTCATCTTGCCGCTTCCCGTCGGCCCGACGATGGCCGTGTGCTTGGTCAAGTCCAGTTTCGTGGACAACGATTCGATAACCGTATTGCCGCTGTCGTCCGTGTAGGAAATGCCGGAGGCCACCAGCTCTCCCGTCAAGGGCCTGTCCAGTACCTGATCGGCACCGATGTGTTTCTCCTCCAGCAGGCCGACCGGCTCGAACTGAGCAACAACCTGCTCGAATTTGATCCGCGCGTCCTCCTTCAGCTGATAATACTGCAACAGCTCTTTCCAAGGTGAGTACATTTCCTTGTACGCCGAGAGCATGGCGACCAGTCCGCCGATCGTCAACTCTCCATTGATCGTCAGGTATCCCCCGATGGAAAAGAAGAAGAAGGGCCCCAACTGGGCGAGGAAGTTGTTGAAAAACTTGATGAAAAATTTCTTGCGATAGATTTCCATTCTGACGTTGAAGATACTGCCCAGCTTGTCCGTGTATTCTGCCAACTCGTATTGCGTCGTATCATGGGCATGAATCTCCTGGGCGGCGGATAGGGTCTCGCCGATACGGCCGGAGAGGGTGCGAACCAGGCGCACGCGGGTCTTGCCGAGCTCGTTCACTCTCCGTTGCAGCTTGGGGATCAGATAAATCTGCACCGGATACAGCGACATGGCGGCCAGCCCCATGATGTAATTCTCCACCATCAGAAACGTAAAGGCGGTGAGCAGTATTCCGCCCTGAAAGGCCGGCAGGGAAATGCTGTCTCCCATGAAGCCACCCAGGCGCTCCACCTCCGAGGTGATCATGGCCACGACCTCCCCCTGCGACACCTTGCGCACGGCGGGAATGGGAAACCGCAGAATCCGTTCAATCAGCTCATAGCGCAGCCGGCGCAGCAGGCGTTCGCCCAGCAGTCCGCGGTAGACATTCACCGCGTACTTGATGCCACCATTCGCAAAGACCACCAGCAAAAAGATTGCGCAAAGGAAAAACAGGTACTCGATCTGGCTGAACGAGAGTCCCCCAACCGTTCTGGGGTCCGTGCCGCCTCCGATTGCATCGTTGATGATTAGTTTCGGAAGCTGGAAGCCGATGTAGACCAACGGGTAGGAAGAAACGATAACGATGAGCAGGTAAATCTGCTGTGCCGCGCTATGCTGCCAGATGTAGCGGAATATGCTCTTCTTCACGGCGCTCTTTCCGTGATCGTGGATCAACCGGGGAATTATACCGCCATCGGCACAAAGGCACAGCAAACGGCCCAGAAAAGCAAGTGGCAGGGCGTCACGCGTGCTCGTCTTATCCTGGGGATGCGGGCCATGCGGTGTGCTGGCCAAGCAGTGTGCTGGCCGGCACCCGCGCCGGGATTTCGCTTAGC
Source organism: SAR324 cluster bacterium (assembly GCA_022572825.1). GTDB lineage: Bacteria > SAR324 > SAR324 > SAR324 > JACQKK01 > JACZVE01. The sequence continues at coordinate 5,689 of JACZVE010000116.1, read as the reverse complement.
CCTTCGAGCGCAACCCCTTGAGCGCAGCCCCGTCCATTCCCCCGCGGCCGGGTGGTGGCGAGTGGAGCGGCCGTTTCCCGGCCTGGGCCAACCGCGGGATACGACAAGCGCTCCGCTCCATAGCTCGTCGACCACACCGGGGCGGCTGCGGTCGTAGGTTCAAGGGGCGCCCAGCGCAAACACCTCCCGCGTGGCGAGCCACCGCGCCGCCGGGTGCAGCGTGCACCGCTCGAGCAGTTCGCCAAGCATGGCCCAGCAGTGATCGTCGTGCTTGAGATGATGAGACATGACGCCGGTGGGTTCGCGAGCGTCCACCCACCCCAGCCGTTTCGCGCGCAGGTGAGCGACCAATTCCTCCAGCGCCGCCTCGGTGCCCTTGAAGCGCCGGCCGGCCCGCCAGTCGATCAGATCCGCGTGCGTGTTGACCCACGTCAGTCCTGTCCGGCCAGCATGCTCCTGCCGCGGCCCATAGGTGGAAAGACCCGTGAACCCAAGCCCTGGCAGGGCGGGGAGCAGACCGGCATCGATGCGGTTCCATGGCGGCACCAGCACGGACAGGAAGCGCGATTGGAACATCGCCTCCAGCCTGGCCTTCATGCGCGACAGTTCGGTCAATATCGTCTGCCGCGGCATCGTTCCCCCCAATTCGATCTTCTTGCCCGCGGGGATCATATGATTTCGGTGCCGGATGCCGTGCTGCAATACGCACACGTCGGCAAGGTCGCTTACGAAGGCAGCCAGGTCGGCGGATGCCTTGGCCGGAACCACTGCCAGCGCGACCGGCACACCATGGCGCTTGCCGAGAGCGACCAGGCGGCGCAACGCCCCGGTCACGGTGGCCGCGTCATCGTCGCGCCACCAGAGGCCAGCCTGCGCCCCCGCGGCGTGCCAGGCGTCCAACTCGGCCGTCAGTTCCCGCCAGGTTGCCACGGTCGCCTCACCAGTTCCCGCATCAGGGCCGCAGTCACCTGCGAGCCGTCGGTTCGAAATGGGAGCGGCCCGCACCGCAAGGACCGCAAGGCGTCCCGGGCGGCCTTTGCCAGAGTGGCCGGCCGCAGTTGGTGTTCCGGAAGCATCACCAGCGCTCCCCGTTCGCTCAGGATCTCCGCCCGCAACGTCTGCTCGGTTTCCTCACGGCCGGCATAGGGCACCACGACGGAGGGCACGCCGGCACGCAGGACGTCCATCACGGTATTATACCCCCCCTGGCTGATCGACAGGGCCGCGCCTTCCAACAACAGCGGGAAATCATTGCGAAACCGCTCCACCACCACGCCCTGAGGCGCTTGTCCGCGGATGGCGTCCGCCGCCCGTTCATCCATCCTGGGCCCCATCAACAGCCGCCAGGGCCTGTCGGCCAGGGGTGTGCTCGGCCGGGCGCGCAGCGCCGCCTGTAACAATGTCAATCCCACCGCACCCCCGCCGGCGGATACGAGCACCTCGCGCCCGCCGGTGCCGCCGGGGGATGGAGGCCGCCCGTCCGGCAACTCCATTACATACCCGGTGTAGCGAATCTTGTCGGAAATATGGCTTGCCAGGGGGAACGTGCGTTCAAAAGCGATCAGGCGCTCGTCTCCGTGTACCAGCACCTGGTCGATGAAGCGCCGGGCGATCGCCAATGCCCGCTGTGCCTTGTCCTCGCGGAGCTGCACCAGGATATCCCGCACGGAGGATACCACCCAGGGCCGCGGGTGTGCCGCCTGGGCGCGCTCCAGCAGCGGAATCAGCTCGAAGCAAAACTGCTGGCGCCCGAAAGGGAACAATTCCAGCATCAACACCCGCGGTTGCACCCGGTCGAACAGCCCCAGCAACCGGCCGCGGCGCCGCGCCCGCCACTGCTCGTCCACCGGTACGCCCCGCTCGTCCACCAGCACCCTGAATGACGGATCCTGCGCCTGCGCCGGGGGCAACTGCACCAGTTCGGCGCCACCCAGCGCCAGCCCCGCTAGCGGGTCGCCGCCGGAGGCAACGATCACACGCAAACCGTGGGCGCTCATGGCGCGCGCCAGCGTGACCGTCCGTCTGAGGTGCCCAATGCCCAACAAATGCTGGACGTAAAACAGGACATCGCAAGGATTCATCAAGCCCGTGGGCCCCTTCCCGCCCGTGCGGAGCGCTCCGTTGCGGTCACCTCCGCGATTACGCGCTGTAATTGGCGCGTCGCGGCGTCCAGCGAATGCTCCCGCGCTACGACGCGTGGGCCGCTCTCGCGGAGTTTTCGATGCAGCGCCGCGTCATCCATCAGTTCGCGCACCGCGGCGGCCAATGCCGCCGGATCGTCCGGCTGGCAGACCAGACCGGTTTCGCGGTCCCGCACGATTTCCGAGACCCCTCCATGATCGCAGGCGACCACGGGCAGACCTGTCGCCTGCGCTTCCAGCAACACCAGGCAGATCGCTTCATTGACCGCCGGCCAGACCAACATGTCCGCCGCCGCGTAAAATGCGGGCAGTGCGGAGACCGACTGGCGCCCGCAAAACACGACTCGATGCGCTGCGTGGCGGCGGAAAGCCCGCTCCACTTCCCCCCGCGCAGGGCCATCGCCCACCACCAGCAACTGCCAGTCCCGCTCGCAAAGGGCTTCGAGGGCGGCGGCCAGTTGCCTGTAGGAGGCGAGTTTGGCGCCGGCGCGCATCATGGCCACCGCCAGCAACCAAGGTCGATCACGATCCAGACCAAACTGCACGGCGAGCGCGTCGCGGTGCAGGGCCCTGCCGCGGCTGGCCTCGGTGTACGGCGCGATGTCCTCCAGAAACGCCGGCAGCGGCCGCAGACGCCTCGCGGGCACCAGCAATCGCAGGGCTTCGGCGTCCCGGCGGGTAACCGGCAAGACGGCCGCGGCCTGGCGGATCGCGTCCTCCGAGGCCTTGTACCCCTCGTGCCAGGGTCCGCCCCGCTGCTTGGGCGCGTGCGAGGCCTCGGCGGCGAGATAGGGAATCCCCAGGGAGCGGCAGATGGCGGGGCCAAGCCAGTCCGGAGCCTTGTGGTACAGGTGGTAGGTGAACCAAAGCTCCGGGCAGGGAATCGAGCGGCGCCGCACCCCTCGCAGGAAGCGCTCTGCCAGCCGCTGGCCGAGCGCGGCCAGCCGGGCTTGTCGCTGGCTGTCGCCGGCTAGGTCGAGGCTGCGAAAGGAGGAAGCGACGTGAAGGCTGTGGCCAGCTGCCGCCAGTGCCGCCATCAGCGCCCGCGCCATGCGGCGGTCCCCGGAAGGAACGGGATGATGCGGCGGTTTGAGCGGAGCATAAAAGGCGATATGCATCGGTGCTTCGCCGTCATGATGGGCCCGCGGCGGGCAGCGGCCCCGGCTCGCCGCGCCGCGGCTCGGAGATCGTGGATCGGCGGCACGAGGATCGAAGCCACGGGCCCCTCTTCGTCCTGTGCGCCCTCGCCCGCATCGCAATGCCCCCATGGCGCATGCGCGGCTATCCATTCCCCCGCATTACTCGATCAGGCCGAACTTGCGTCCCAGCTCGGCGATTCCGCGCTCCATGGGAAAGTGGCTGCGCACCCGCTCCTCTCCCGCCAGGCCCAGCCGGTGCCGCCTTGCCGGGTCGGTGATCAGCGCCCCCAGCGCCTCCGCCAGCGCGGCGGGGTCGCGCTGGGGCACGAGCAGGCCGTTGACGCCGTCCTCGATGAGTTCCGGAATCGCCGATATGCGGGTCGACACCACAGGAAGTTGCTGCGATAAGGCTTCCATCAGCACGTTGGGGAGGCCGTCGCGATCACCGTCCGGCGCGATGCGGCAGGCCAGTGCGAAGATATGGGCCCGCCGGTAGTAGTCGAGCACCACCTCCTGGGGCTGAGCACCCAGCCACGCCACGCGCTGTTGCATGCCGAGCCGCCTGCCCATTCGATGGAGGGACTTCACCAACGCCCCGCCTCCGATGTGCACGAGCTGCCAGTGCAGGTGACGCGGCAGCATCGCCAGCGCCTCCAGCAGATCGGGGTAGCCCTTTTTTTCCACGGCGCGGCCGACCGACAAGATCAAGACCGGATCCTCCCTGGACGATCCGTCGGGTTGATGGTTCCGGGGCGGAGGCGGCGGAAAGCGGGAAAGATCCAGCCCATGGTAAATCCGGCTTACGACACCCGCGGGCCCAAGGCGCGCCAGATGATCGGCATTGGCCGACGTGCAAGTGACCAGCCAGCGGCAATCGGCCAGTTTTTCCTGCTTTTCCCAATCCGGCAGCGTCCAGATGTCCTTTGCGTGGGCCGAGCAACTCCAAGGCAGCTCCCGCAGAATCGCGGCATAGCGGGCCACCGAGGCCGGCGTGTGCAGGAAATGTGCGTGCAGGTGCGTATAGGCCGGGCGCAGCTCGCGCGCCAGCACCAGGGCCTGCCCGAAGCGGCGCAGCCGATTCACGGTGGGATCGCGGCGCAAATCCCGCCAGAATAGGGAGCGCGCAGCGCGGTAGGAGGGCCAGCGCCGGACTCGCCACCAGGCGCGCAGCACCCTGAGGGGTTCCTGGTAGACATATTCCGGCAGATAGGTCACCGGCGCCCGGATTTCCCGATGGATCGGGTGGACGTGGCTTTCGGTGGGATGGCGCAGCGAGATGATATGAATGGGCAAACCCCTTTGCTCCAGGGCACGAATCTCCTGAGATATGAAGGTTTCCGACAAGCGTGGATACCCTTTCAATACGTATGCAACCGGCCCGGGCATCATTGGCACAATCCAAACGGGGATCGATCAGGCCAACGCGACGGACTTCTGATCCAGCACGTCGCCGGTGAGCCGATTGATGGTATCGATTCCGTCCAGCAGCCCCGGAATGCGTACCGAGGACGGCAAGCCTTGCCGGGGGAGATCGCGGACGGCCGCGGCCATCGTGTCCGAGTCGCGCCAGCCGTCGTCCTCCAGCATGCGTACCAGGCCCAACTCGTCGGCGCGTGAGGTCCTGATATATTGCTCCATCCTGGGTCTCGTGCGCGGAACGACGATGGCTCTTTTGTCCAGCGAGAGAATTTCGCAGAAGGTATTGTAGCCTCCCATGCAGATCACGCCCTCGGCATCTTTGATCAGGCCCTCAATCACGGAGTCGAACGTAATGGCCTCCACCCGAGGCAGCTTGGCGACGCGCTGGAGAAACTCTCCTCGTTTCTTGTGTGGCATGAACGGCCCAAATACCAGCAGCGCTCCTGGCGTCAGATCGGGAAAATCCTCGTATGCGCGAACGACCCAATCGATCAGCTCCTCCCCGTCTCCGCCTCCCCCTGTCGTGACCAGGATATACGGCCGCGGATACCCTGGCAGGGTGCCCGTCGAAACTCTGTCATCGCGGGGCACGTGACGCCTCAAATAGCCCGTATAGTGCACCTTGTCGCGAACGGCGGGTGGAACGCAGATGCCTTCCATGGGGTTGCAGATTTGCGGCAGGCCATAGACCCAGATCTCGTCGTAAAGGTCGCGCAGCGCGGGCAGCACGTTCTTGCGCTTCCACTCGGGCTTGAGCAGGCGGGGTTCGTCGAGCACGTCGCGCAATCCCAGCACCAGCCGCGTGCCGCGCTCCTTGAGCATGGTCAGCGTCTCGTGGACCTCGCCGCGCAGGCCCAGGGGCTCCTTGTCGACGATCATGATGTCGGGGTCGAACACGTCGGCCGTGTGCTAGATGATCGAGGCCCGCATCGCCAGCATGTGCTCGATGTCGATGTGCAGGTTCAGCGGCGTGTACTCGCCGTTGCGCAG